>DASXJM010000754.1:0-4651 GCA_036497405.1 Streptosporangiaceae bacterium
TTTGAAAAGGCCGCCGCCGAGCAGCGGGCCGCGCTGGTCGGCTACCTGCCGGCCGGTTTCCCCAGCGTGGACGGGGCCATCACCGCCGCCGTGGCCATGGCCGAGGCCGGCGCCGACGTGCTGGAGATCGGCCTGCCCTACACCGACCCGCTGATGGACGGGCCGGTCATCCAGGAGGCCGTTCAAGCCGCCCTGACCAGCGGCTTCCGGGTGACCGACGTGCTGCGCACGGTCGAGGCCGTGGCGGCCGCCGGGGTCCCGGCGCTGGTCATGACCTACTGGAACCCCATCGATCACTACGGCGTCACCGAGTTCGCCCGCGACCTGGCCGCGGCGGGCGGGGCCGGCCTGATCACCCCCGACCTGCCGCCGGAAGAAGCCGGGGCCTGGATCGAGGCCTCCGACCGCTACGGCCTGGATCGAGTGTTCCTGGTCGCTCCGAGCTCGACCCGGTCCCGGGTCGAGGCGGTGACCTCCCGCTGCCGGGGCTTCGTGTACGCGGCGTCGCTGATGGGCATCACCGGTGCCCGGGCCGCGGTCAGCGACCTGGCGGCCGGGCTGGTGGCCAAGGTCCGCGACTGCTCGGACGTGCCGGTCGCGGTGGGCCTGGGCGTGCGCGACGGCACCCAGGCCGCCGAGGTGGCCGGCTTCGCCGACGGGGTCATCGTCGGCTCGGCCTTCGTCCAGCGGCTGCTGAACGCGCCGGACCTGGATCAGGGCGTGGCCGGGGTCCGCGCCCTCGCCGCCGACCTGGCCGCGGGTGTCCGCGCCGCCCCCGTGCGGACCACCGTTCCGGCCCGGCCCGCCGCACCCCAGCCCGGCTGACCCGGTTGCCATGCCGGTCGCGTTCCTGCCGAGCCCGGCCCGGGGCGAATGGCACCTCGGGTCCGTCCCGCTGCGGGCCTACGCGCTGTGCATCGTGGCCGGTATCATCCTCGCCGTCTGGCTCACCGCCCGCCGCTACCACCGGGCGGGCGGCCGGCCCGACCTGATCCTGGACGTGGCCGCCTGGGTCGTCCCGTTCGGCCTGATCGGGGCGCTGCTGGGCGGGCTGGTCGATCTGGGCCGGCACCTGGTCCCGTCGTACCCGCACGTGTGGACCCTGGCCCAGGACTGGGACGGGGCCATCGGGGTGCCCGGCGCGATCGGGCTCGGTGCGGTCGGAGCCTGGATCGCCTGCCGCCGGACCGGGATCCGGCTGGGCCCGGTCGCGGGCGCCGCCGCCCCGGCCACCGCGTTCGGGGCGGCAGTGGCCTACCTGGGCGGCTGGTTCAGCCAGGCCAGCTACGGCCGTCCCTCCGGGCTGCCGTGGGCGGTGGGGATCGCCCCCGCGCACCGGCTGCCCGGTTATGAGAACTTCGCCACGTTTGAGCCGGTGTTCGGATACGAAACGCTGTGGTGTGTGGCGTCCGGATTCACGGTGGCGTGGGCGGCGCGGCGGTTCGCGCTGATCGGTGAGCGGGCCTTCGCCCTGCAGCTGGTGCTGACCTTCGCGGGCCTGTGCGCGGCCGAGTCACTGCTGGTCGGCTCGGCTCCGCACCTGGCTGGGTTGCGCGTGGACCAGTGGGCGGAGATCGTCACCGTGCTCGGGTCGGTGGCCTATCTGTACCGGACCCGGCACCGGCACGGACCGGACGCCATTGCCCCGCCGCCGCTGCCCAGCGGGTCCGGCCAGCCCGCCGGCTTCGTGACCAAGCAGTCATCGACCTCATGACACCGGGCTGTTACGGTTAACCTCCCGGGTACGCTCCCGTTAACCATTGATGGCGAGGGTTAACCGAGCTAGCTGGTGGGAACCCTGTTCAACCAGTAAAGATTCAAGATCTTCCAGATCTTGGGCCGGATTCGTCCGGTGATGTAATGTGAGCGTAACTTTCACGTAGCCAGCGAGCCGCTCAAGCGGCCTTCGCGGCAGGGCCAGTGTCGTCCCGACCGCCGTACACGATCGCAGAGACGACGACAGGAGTTTTGCGTGGCGCCTGCCGGTGAAGACCAGAACGTGGGCCAGACTGCGGGCCAGACTCAGGGCCTTTACGACAGCAGTTTCGAGCATGACGCATGCGGCGTTGCCTTCATCGCTGATCTGACCGGCAAACCAGGGCATGACGTGGTGTCCAAAGCCCTTACCGCGCTGTGCAACCTCGAGCACCGCGGGGCCCAGGGCGGCGACCCCGGCACCGGGGACGGCGCCGGCATCCTGACCCAGGTCCCGGACGCCTTCTTCCGCGAGGTCTGCGACTTCGACCTGCCGCCCGCGGGCTCGTACGCGGCGGGCCTGGCCTTCTTGCCCACGGCCAAGGCCGCTCAGGAGGAGGGGGCCCGCGAGGAAGAGCCCGACCTGTCCGAGCGCGAGCAGGCCATGGCCGCCATCGCCCAGCTGGCCGAGGCCGAGAACCTGGTCGTGCTGGGCTGGCGTGACGTTCCCTTCGACCCGGACGCCTGCGGCCGCGGGGCCCGCTCCGTGCTGCCGCACCTGGCCCAGCTGTTCGTGGCCGGGGGTGACCGCCAGCGCGGCATCGAGCTCGAGCGGATGGCGTTCTGCCTGCGCAAGCGGGCCGAGCACGAGACCGGCACCTACTTCGCCAGCCTGTCGCCGCGGACCATCGTCTACAAGGGGATGCTGTCCGCGCCCCAGGTCGAGCCGTTCTTCCCGGATCTGTCCGACGAGCGCTACCGCTCGGCGCTGGCCCTGGTGCACTCGCGCTTCTCCACCAACACGTTCCCGTCCTGGCCGCTGGCCCACCCGTACCGCTACATCGCCCACAACGGCGAGATCAACACGATCCGCGGCAACCGCAACTGGATGCGGGCCCGCGAGGCCATGCTGTCCACCAGCCTGATCCCGGACAGCGCCGACGGGCGCGGCATCGACCGGCTGTTCCCGATCGTGGACACCCACGGCAGCGACTCGGCCAGCTTCGACGAGTGCCTGGAACTGCTGCACCTGGGCGGCCGTTCCCTGCCGCACGCGGTGCTGATGATGATTCCCGAGCCGTGGGAGAACCACGACGAGATGGACCCGGCCCGCCGGGCCTTCTACCAGTTCCACGCGGCCATGATGGAGCCGTGGGACGGCCCGGCCCTGATCGCGTTCACCGACGGCACCGTGATCGGCGCGGTCCTCGACCGCAACGGGCTGCGGCCCGGCCGGTACTGGGTCACCCGCGACGGGCTGGTCATCCTGGCCAGCGAGGTCGGCGTGCTGGACATCGACCCGGCCTCCGTGGTCCGCAAGGGCCGCCTGCAGCCGGGTCGGATCTTCCTGGCCGACACCGGCACCGGCCGCCTGGTCGAGGACGAAGAGGTCAAGGCGGCCCTGGCCGAGGAGCACCCGTACGAGGAACTGCTGCACGCCGGCCAGGTGCACCTGAACGACCTGCCCCCGCGCGAGCGGCGGGTCCCCGGCCCGGCCGAGCTGGTCACCCGGCAGCAGATGTTCGGCTACACCGAAGAGGAACTGCGGGTCATCTTGTCCCCGATGGCCCGGACCGGCGCCGAGCCGATCGGCTCCATGGGCACCGACACCCCGGTCGCGGTGCTGTCCGACCGGCCCCGGCTGGTCTTCGACTACTTCACCCAGATGTTCGCCCAGGTGACGAACCCGCCGCTGGATGCCATCCGGGAAGAGCTGGTCACCTCGCTGGCCAGCACCACCGGCCCGGAAGAGAACCTGTTCCAGCCCTCGCCCGCGTCCTGCCGTCAGGTCGTGCTGCCGTACCCGGTCATCAGCGACCGCGACCTGGCCAAGATCATCCACATCAACTCCGACGGCGACCTGCCCGGGTTCGCGTCCTATGTCATTGATGGCCGGTACCCGGTGGCCGGCGGGGGAGAGGCCCTGCGGGGGCGGCTGACCGAGATCTGCACCGAGGCCTCGAACGCGATCCGGAACGGGGCCCGGCTGGTGGTGCTGTCGGATCGGGGCTATACGAACTCCTCGGGGAGGATCGGGGCGGTTGTCCCCCCCGGAGCAGGCGCGGTCGAGCCGGCCGCGCCCGGCCCGGAACTGGCCCCGATTCCCTCGCTGCTGCTGACCGGGGCCGTCCACCACCACCTGATCCGGGAGAAGAGCCGGACCCGGGTGGGCCTGATCGTGGAGTCCGGCGACGCCCGCGAGTGCCACCACATCGCCCTGCTCATCGGCTTCGGGGCCTCCGCGGTCGACCCGTACCTGGCCGTCGAGACCGTCCAGGACATGGCCCGGCGCGGCGTGCTGGAGGGGGTCGCCGAGGAAAAGGCGGCCGGCAGCCTGATCAAGGCCCTGAACAAGGGCCTGCTGAAGATCATGTCCAAGATGGGCGTGTCCACGGTGGCCTCCTACGAGGGCGCGCAGATCTTCGAGGCGGTTGGCCTGGGCGAGGAGGTCATCGACACCTGCTTCGCCGGCACCACCTCCCGCCTGGGCGGGATCGGGTTCGGTGTCCTGGCCACCGAGATGGGCGACCGGATGGCCCGGGCCTTCCCGGCCGGCGGCAACCAGCCCCCGCACCGGCGGCTCGAGGTCGGCGGCGAGTACCAGTGGCGCCGTGAGGGCGAGCCGCACCTGTTCAACCCGCAGACCGTGTTCAAGCTGCAGCACGCCACCCGCAGCCGGAAGTACGAGATCTTCAAGGAGTACACCCACCTGGTCGACGACCAGGCGGCCAAGCTG
>DASXJM010000755.1:0-5735 GCA_036497405.1 Streptosporangiaceae bacterium
CTGGACGCCGAGGACCGCGTCCTGCAGGCCAGCGACGCCGCGCGATCGTTCGGTCTGGTCAAGGGCGAGCGCCTGATGGCCAGCGAACTGCTGGCCCTGGCCCGGCAGGTACGCCGGGACGGTGAGATCCGCGAGGGCGAGTTCGAGGTCCCGGCCGGTGGCGGCATCGGCGGCCACTTGACCAGCTTCGCGGTCCGGGTCGCGCCCCTCGGCGGGGACGTGGGCTGCGAGGGGCTGGTCCTGGTCCTGGCCGAGGACCAGAGCGAGAGCCGCCGGGTCGAGGAGGTCCGGCGCGACTTCGTGGCCAACGTCAGCCACGAGCTGAAGACTCCGGTCGGGGCGCTGGCCCTGCTGGCCGAGACGGTCGAGGACGCCGCCGACGACCCGGACGCGGTGCGCCGGTTCGCCGGGCGGATGCGCCAGGAGGCGGCCCGGCTGACCAACCTGGTCCAGGACATCATCACGCTGTCGCGCATCCAGGCCGCCGAGCCGGTGCCGGACCCGATGGCGGTGGGCGTGGACGCGGTAGTCGCCGAGGCGCTGGACCGGTGCCGGATGAAGGCCAACGCCCGCGGCATCGCGCTGGCCGACGAGGGCGACCGGGGCCTCAGCCTCCGCGGCGACGAGGACCTGCTGATCACAGCCATCCGGAACCTGCTCGAGAACGCCGTGGCCTACAGCCCGGAGCGGACCCGGGTGGTGGTCACCACCCGCCGGGACGGGGACCAGGTCGAGATCAGCGTGGCCGACCAGGGCATCGGCATCCCCGAGCGCGACCTGCAGCGCATCTTCGAACGCTTCTACCGGGTCGATCCCGCCCGGTCGCGAGCCACCGGTGGCACCGGGCTCGGCCTCGCGATCGTCAAGCACGTGACCGCGGCCCACGGTGGTTCCGTGACCGTCCGGAGCGTGGAAGGCTCCGGCTCCACCTTCACCATTTCGCTGCCGTTGGAGGCACCCCAGTGACACGTGTGCTCGTAGTCGAGGACGAGGAATCGTTCAGCGACGCGATCTCCTACCTGCTGCGGAAGGAGGGCTTCGAGGTCGCGGTCTGCGCCACCGGGCCGGACGCCCTCAGCGCCTTCGACCGCACCGGGGCCGACCTGGTCCTGCTCGACCTGATGCTGCCCGGCCTGCCCGGCAGCGAGGTGTGCCGGGCCCTGCGGTCCCGGTCCAACGTCCCGGTCATCATGCTGACCGCCAAGGACAGTGAGATCGACAAGGTGGTCGGCCTGGAGCTCGGGGCCGACGACTACGTGACCAAGCCGTTCTCGTCCCGCGAGCTGGTGGCCCGGATGCGGGCGGTGCTGCGGCGGCGCGGCGAGCCCGACGAGGTGACGGTCTCGGCCATGGAGGCGGGCCCGGTCCGGATGGACGTCGACCGGCACGTGGTGACCGTGCGCGGCGGCCAGGTCCAGCTCCCGCTCAAGGAGTTCGAGCTGCTGCAGGTGCTGCTGCGCAACGCCGACCGGGTGCTGACCCGGATGCAGCTCATCGACCGGGTCTGGGGCGCCGACTACGTGGGCGACACCAAGACCCTGGACGTGCACATCAAGCGGCTGCGGGCCAAGATCGAGGTCGACCCGGCCAACCCGCGGCACATCGTGACCGTCCGCGGGCTGGGCTACAAGTTCGACTCCGCCGCCGCCTGATTCCGTCGCGCCGCTCCCTGACTCCGCCGCCTAGGGTGCCGAGGCCGACGCGGACGGCGAGCTGCCCGTGCCCGTGTTGGGCGAGGCGTTGACGCTGGCCGGGCTGGTGGCCCCGACGCTGACCCGCTTGCTCGCGCTGGGCGTAGGCGCGGGCGCGGGCGGTGAGAACGACGAGTAGTACGTGCTGCGGGCCTCGACCGGCACCGTCAGCTCGACCGACCCCGAGTTCTGGAAGCTGAGCAGGACCTCGACCGTCGTGCCGGCCGTCAGCTTCTTGCTCAGGTTGCGCAGCACGACCTTGGGCTGCGGGCCCTCCAGATCGGCCATGCTCTGGGCCGGGACCGGGATCGAGCCCCCGGTCAGCTGCACGGACTTGGACGCGCCGTCCGTGTCCACGCCGACCAGCTTGTCGGCGGCCGAGCCGCCGTTGTAGACGCTCAGGAACATGCTGGCCGAGCCGCCGGCCGGAATCGCCTGGCCGTTGGCGCCGCCCAGGATGAAGGCGTCGGAGACGGTCAGTGCGTCGGCGGTGCCCATGGCGCCGTTGGCGGCGGGATGGAACTCGAGGACGGGGGCGCCGTTCCCGGCCTCGCACCCGGCGAGGACGGGAGCCAGCAGAGCGACACCGCCGATCATCACGCGGCGCAATAGGCGGCCGCGGCTGCTCCGGATCACGGGTCGGGCCCTCCTCAGGCTCAGGACAGTCAGTACTACGGGACGTCGGAAATCGTAGCGTCCCGGAACCAGCACCGTCCGGCGGGTCGGCCTGATGACCGGTCAGGTCGGAGTGGGGAGCACCGAGACGGCGGAACCGGGCGTGGGCGAGGCCCCCTGAGCGGCCGCCCCGAGCTGCCGGAGCTGGTCCTCGAGCTGGAACCGGCCCGGCTCCAGATTCCGTCGCACGGAGGTGGTCGCGTCCGCCTTGGCCAGCACGATGGTCAGGCCGGCCGGACGGTAGGCGCTGACCAGCACCTGCTGAGCGTCTTCCACCGCCACGGCGGCCGGCCCGGCCGCCCGGGCCAGCTGGTTGACGTCGGCCATCTTGCCGGTCGTGCCGACCAGGTACACCTTCTTCACCCCGGCCTGCCGGGCCTGGGCGGTGACCTCTTTGACGGCCTGGGCGCAGTTGCAGCCGGGCGACACCAGCACCAGCAGCGCGGGCAGCAGGCTGCGCACCGACGTGGCCCGGTGGTTGATGAGCACGGTGCCGGCGGGCAGGCTCGAACTCGCGCCCGGGGTGGGAGCGGACGAGTGGGACAGCACCGGCGCCGAGGCCGGGCTGATGCTGAACACCGAGAGCAGCGTCCCGGCCAGCATGGACAGGGCCACGCAGCTGGCCACCAGGGGCAGCAGCGCTCCGTGCCCGCGCAGCGGGCCGAGCAGACGGTCCCAGCGGGCCCGGCGGCGGCGGGCGCGGAGCTCGCGGCGGTAGGCGAGCACGTCGCGCTCGAGTTCCCGGGCGTCGTCCGGGATCTCGATGTCGGCCGGGGGCAGGCCGCCGTCGTCCTGCCCGGCTCCGCCAGGGTTCACACGCTCGCACCTCTCCGGCGTGGGTTCCCACGTCCCTACTAGTATGAAGCCAAATCAGGCCCGCGGCTCCTGGGCGCGGCCTTATTCGAGTGCGTACGACAAGCGACCGGCCGGTCACTCGTTGTCAATGACGGGGCTGGTCGGTGGGCCGTGACGGGCGGTATGCAATTCCGGCCCGCCGAAATTGCTTGCATGACCTGGCCTTATAGGGTAAAGGGCATTCAATCGAGCCCGGCCGACGTGGTAAGATAGCCTTCAGCGGAAGGGGTACTTGCCACATGTCTTTCAAGGTCGGCGATACCGTCGTCTACCCCCATCATGGGGCTGCGCGCATCGAAGCGGTCGAGACTCGCACGATCAAGGGCGAGGATAAGACCTATCTGGTCCTCAAGGTCGACAAGGGTGATCTGACCGTACGCGTCCCCGCAGACAATACGGAACTCGTCGGCGTACGTGACGTGGTGGGCCAGGAAGGGCTTGAGCGAGTGCTCGAGGTCCTGCGCGCCCCGCACACCGAGGAGCCCACCAACTGGTCACGCCGTTACAAGGCCAACCTGGAGAAGCTCGCCTCCGGTGACGTGAACAAGGTCGCCGAGGTCGTCCGGGACCTGTGGCGGAGGGACCGGGAGCGCGGCCTGTCGGCGGGTGAGAAGCGCATGCTCGCCAAGGCGCGGCAGATTCTGGTCAGCGAGCTGGCTCTGGCCGAGAAAACCAACGAGGACAAGGCCGAGGCCCTGCTGGACGAGATTCTCGCCTCGGGCCCTCCCCAGACCCAGAAGGTGCCTTAACACATAACGGGCCCCTTGATCCGGCCCGGGCGTTTCGGCCCGGACAACGGCCTGTGGGACATGTTCAGCCCCGGAACCCAGTCAGGTTCCGGGGCTGAGTCCTTTTCCGGCGGCCATAATCGTGCCGGTGCATTCTGCGCCCAGCCCAGCCAGCGGCAATTCTTCAATTCCCGGAGCGGACACCAGAATGACTGAATCAGGGGCGCGCTACGCCCTGCCCCGGGTCGGCGTGGGCACCGACGTACACCCGTTCGGGGTCGACCGGACGATGAACCTGGCCGGGCTGACCTGGCCGGGCGAGCCCGGGCTGACCGGCCACTCGGACGGGGACGTGGCCGCCCACGCCATCTGTGACGCCCTGTTGTCCGCGGCCGGCCTGGGCGACCTCGGCGCGCAGTTCGGGACGTCCCGGCCCGAGTGGGCCGGGGCCGCCGGGGCGGCCCTGCTGGGGGAGACCTTCCGGCTGGTGACCGCGGCCGGCTTCACCGTCGGCAACGTGGCCGTCCAGGTCATCGGCAACCGCCCCAAGATCGCCCCGCGCCGCGCCGAAGCCGAGCGGGCCCTGTCCGACGCCCTGTCCGGCGCCCCGGTCAGCCTGTCGGGCACCACCACCGACGGCCTCGGCCTCACCGGCCGCGGCGAAGGCATCGCCGCGATAGCCACGGCCCTTATCGTCCCCGCCGCTTAGGCGGCCCCGCCCTCCTCGGGAGGGTCCTCCTCGGGGGCGGCGGGCCGGGTCGGGGTGCTGCGGACCCGCTCGAACGGGGTGGGTGGCTTCTTCCCGGCCACGGCCGGCGCGTCCTCGGCGGGGGGCTCTTCGTGGGCCAGCTCGGCCTCGGTGCCGGCCAGCTCGGGGCTGGCCGCCGGGGGGCGGCCCTTGGCCGCGACGTCCTCGGACTCCCCTTCGGACTCTGGCTCGGCGGCTGGCTCCGCTTCGGCTACTGGCTCGGCTGCGGCCTCCGGCTCCGTCTCGGCGGCCGTGGACTCCGGGGGCGCGGCGACGTCGGCGGGGACCGGGGCTGACAGCAGGGTCGGCGTCCGGGCCGCGGGTACGGCCTCGTCGCGGTCGGCGGTGGCGGTCGCCGCAGCCGGGGGGCGGGAGCCGTTCTGGGCGGCGGCGACGTCCTGCTCGGTCACGGCCCGGAAGCCGTAGGGCGGCGTGTCCGCGTCGGACGGATGCGGGCCCGCCGGCGACGACGGCTGGTCCGGTTGGTCGCCCAGCACCTCATCGTCGGCGGCATCGCCGTCGTCGTCCGGGCTGGCGTCCCCGCTGGCGGCGGAGCCGGCGGTGTCGCGGGCGGGTTCGTCGGGACCCTCGGCCGGGGCCGGGTTCTCGGCGGAGGGACCGTCAACGGGGGCCGCCGCCGCGGTGACCTGGGCCGATGCTGGGTTCTCGGCGGAGCGACCTTCAATATTATTTACCGAAGGCTGGTTGACCGGGTCCGGCTCGGGAGCGGGCAGCGCGGCCCGGGCCGCCGGACTCGCGGCCAGGGCCAGCGTCGGGCCTGCGATCTCACCCGGGACGGAGGGCTCCGTTCCGGCCGGCGACACGGTGGCGCCGGACCGGCTGTGCCGCAGCATCGACAGCCACAAGCTGAACGCCAGCATGACCAGGACCCAGGGCACCGCGGCGATCGTCCCGGCCGTGGTCCGGTGGGGCAGCTTCAGGCCCATCGAGTGGTAGGCGTCGGCCGCGCCGATCAGCCCGCCGGTCACCAGCACCGAAAGCCAGGTGTAGAGCCGGGTCCACCAGCGGGCGTCCCGC
>DASXJM010000756.1:0-2046 GCA_036497405.1 Streptosporangiaceae bacterium
GTGCCGAAGAACTCCTCGATCACCTCGATCTCCCAGCTCAAGGGCAAGAAGATCGCGGTCGCGCAGGGCAGCTCGGCCAACTACCACATCCTGACCGTGCTCAACAAGGCCGGGCTGACCACCAAGCAGGTCACGCTGGACTACCTGCAGCCCGCCGACGCGCTGGCCGCGTTCAACTCCGGCCACGTGGACGCCTGGGACGTCTGGTCGCCCTACATCGAGCAGGTCGCCGGGCAGAACGGGGCCAAGATCCTGGTCAACGGCAGCGGCTACGGCAGCAACTACTCGTTCGAGGTCGCCGCCCAGTCCGCGGTGGCCGACAAGGCCAAGGCGGCGGCGATCCGCGACTACCTGAAGATCCTGAACCAGGCCTACGTCTGGTCCGACACCCACACCGCGACCTGGGCCAAGCTGTGGGGCGACGCCACCGGCCTGCCCGCCACCATCATGAACAAGGCGGCCACCGACGCCATCAACAAGCCCGCCGTGATCAACAGCAGCGTGATCGCGGACGAGCAGCAGCTGGTGACCAACTTCTTCAAGGCCGGGCTGATCCCGACCCAGGTCAAGATGTCGGACTTCACCACCGAACAGTTCAACGACACGGTCTCGGCAGGGGGTTCGTCGTGAGCCTGAAGTTCCACTGGTTCCTGCCCACCTCCGGCGACGGCCGGTCCATCGTCGGACGCGGGCACAGCGTCCCGTTCGGCCCGGACGGGCTGCCGGTGCCGAACGCGCCCGCCCACGCGGCCGCGACCGCGCTCCGGCCGCCGGACATCGACTACCTGGCCCAGGTGGCCCAGGCGGCCGAGGCCAACGGGTTCGAGGGCGTTCTCACCCCGACCGGGACCCACTGCGAGGACGCCTGGCTGACCACGGCGGCCCTGATCCGGGAGACCCAGCGGCTGAAGTTCCTGGTCGCGTTCAGGCCCGGACTGATCTCGCCCACGCTGGCAGCCCAGATGGCCGCCAGCTACCAGCGGATCTGCCGCGGCCGGCTGATGCTCAACGTGGTCACCGGCGGCCAGGCTGACGAGCAGGCCCGGTTCGGTGACTTCGCGCCCCACGACGAGCGGTACGCCCGGACCGGGGAGTTCCTGGCCGTGGTGCGAGGGGCGTGGAGCGGGACGCCTTTTGATTTTGACGGTGATCACTACCGGGTGGAGGGGGCCACCGTGCTGGCGCCGCCGGATCCGCCGGTGCCGGTCTACTTCGGCGGTTCCTCGGCCGCGGCCGGGCCGGTCGCGGCCCGGTACGTGGATGTGTATCTGACCTGGGGTGAGCCACCGGCGCAGGTCGCGGCCAAGGTGGCCTGGATCCGGGAGCTGGCCGCGGCCGAGGGCCGTTCCGTCCGGTTCGGGATCCGGCTGCACGTGATCAGCCGGGACACCAGCGCCGAGGCCTGGACCGAAGCCGACAAGCTGCTCAGCTACCTGGACCCGGCCGAGGTCGCCAACGCGCAGGCCGAGCTCTCAAAGAGCGAGTCGGTCGGGCAGCGGCGCATGCGTGAGCTGCACTCGGGCTATCGCGGCTCGGGGACCGCCTCGGACCTCGAGATCTACCCGGGCTTGTGGGCCGGGGTCGGGCTGGTCCGCGGGGGTGCGGGCACGGCCATGGTCGGGAGCCACAGCCAGGTGGCCGATCTGATCGAGGAGTATGCGGCGCTCGGGATCGAGGAGTTCATTCTGTCCGGGATTCCGCACCTGGAGGAGGCGTACTGGTTCGGTGAGGGAGTGCGGCCGGAGCTGAAGCGGCGCGGGTTGTTCGGGGGTCGTGAGGTTGATGGGGCCGCTGAGTCGCGGCTGGTGACGGCGTAAGGGCGTAAGGGCGGCTCCCGGGGTCTCAGTCGGTCTGAGTGACCTTGCTGAGGCCCCGGGGGTGGTCCGGGTCCAGGCCCAGCCGCCGGGCCAGCGCCTCGGTCAGCAGCTGGCCGGCGATGATCAGCCCGATCGGGGCCAGCCACTCCGGCAGCCGCGGCCCGGGCACCGCGTAGGCACACTCGGCGGCCAGGGCGGCCCCGCCGCCGATGCCGTAGGCCGGGGCGCC
>DASXJM010000757.1:0-4936 GCA_036497405.1 Streptosporangiaceae bacterium
TCGGCCGAGGCGCGGCTGATCCACGCCGGGACGCAGCGGGACCTGGGCGCGCCGGCCACGCCGCCGCTCACCCTGGCCAGCGTGCACGCGTCCTGGGGCGACCCCGACCCGGCCCGGGCCTACGGGCGGACCGGCAACCCGAGCTGGGAGGCGCTGGAGGAGGCGCTGGGGGTGCTGGAGGACGCCGACGTGGTGGTGTTCTCCTCCGGGCAGGCCGCGGCCATGGCCCTGATGCTGGCCCTGGCCGGGGGCCGGCGGTCCCTGCTGCTGCCCAGCGACGGCTACTACAACATCCGGATGTTGGCCGACTGGCTGCGGCCGTACGGGGCCGAGCCGGTCCCGGTCGACCTGCTGGACCTGGCCGAGGTCGAGCGGGAGCTCGGCCGCGGCCCGGCCCTGCTCTGGGCCGAGACCCCGACCAACCCGCTGCTGCGGGTGTCCGACCTGACCGCGCTGGCCGGGCTGGCCGCCACGGCCGACGCCCCGCTGGTGGTGGACAACACGGTGGCGACCGGGCTGCTGCAGCGGCCCCTGGACCTGGGCGCGGTGGCCTCGCTGACCTCGCTGACCAAGTCGGCCTCGGGACACTCGGACGTGCTGCTGGGAGCGGTGGCGACCCGGGACCCGGAACTGCTGGCCGACCTGCGCGGGTGGCGTTCGGTCGGCGGCGGCATCCCCGGGCCGTTCGAGAGCTGGCTGGTCCTGCGCGGGCTGCGCACCCTGGCCCTGCGTACCGAGCGGCAGTCCGAGAATGCGCTGGCCCTGGCCCAGCATCTTTCCGGGCACCCACGGGTGCGAGCGGTGCACTACCCCGGGACCACGGCGACGACGCTGGAGGTCGCCCGGCGGCAGATGCCCCGCGGGTTCGGGCCGTTGCTGTCGTTCGAGCTGGACGGGACCGCCGCCGACGCCGACGCCGTGGTCGCGTCGTCCCGGTTGATCCTGCCCGCGACCAGCTTCGGCGGGGTCGAATCGATGTGGGAGCGGCGCGGCCGGTGGGCGTCGGAAACGGCGCCGGAGTCGCTGATCCGGCTTTCGGCCGGGATCGAGCCCCTGGCCGACCTGGTCGCCGACCTCGATCAGAGCCTGGCTAGGTTAGGCGCATGGCAGAGAAGATGCGGGCGGTCGGGTACCGCAAGGCGTTGCCGATCTCCGACCCGGCCAGCCTGGAGGACCTCGAGGTCCCGGTGCCCGAGCCCGGCCCGCGTGACCTGCTGGTCCGGGTGGAAGCGGTCTCGGTCAACCCGGTCGACGTCAAGGTCCGGGCCTCGACCGACCCCGGCGGCAAGCCCAAGATCCTCGGCTACGACGCGGCCGGCACGGTGATGGCCGTTGGTTCCGACGTCCAGCTGTTCAACCCCGGTGACGAGGTCTACTACGCGGGCAGCATCGACCGGCCGGGCACCGACGCGCAGTTCCACGTGGTCGACGAGCGGATCACCGGGCACAAGCCGCGCCGCCTGACCTTCGCCCAGGCCGCGGCGCTGCCGCTGACCACCATCACCGCCTGGGAAGCGCTGTTCGACCGGTTCCGGCTCAACCCGGAAAGCTCCGGCGTCCTGCTCGTGCTGGGCGCCGCGGGCGGGGTCGGCTCGATGATCACCCAGCTGACCCGGTCCCTGACCCGGATGGTGATCATCGGCACCGCGTCCCGGCCCGAGTCCCAGCAGTGGGCCCAGGAACTGGGCGCCCACCACGTCATCGACCACCACGACCTGGTCGGCGGGGTCCGCGGCATCACCCCGGACGGGGTCACCCACATCTTCTCCGCGCACACGGCCGGCTCGATCGAGGACTTCGCCGAAATCCTGCGGCCCTACGGGTCGGTGGTCGCGATCGACGACCCGGAGGGCCTGGACATCTATCCGCTCAAGAGCAAGAGCATCTCGTTCAGCTGGGAGTTCATGTTCACCCGGCCGCTGTACCAGCCCCCGGACCTGGTCGAACAGCACGAGTTGCTGGACCGGGTGGCCCAGATGGTCGACGAAGGAACCATCCGGACCACCCTCACCCAGGAATTGGGCCCGATCAGCGCGGCCACCCTGCGGGAGGCGCACACGCTGGTGGAAAGCGGCCGGATGACCGGCAAAGTCGTGGTCGGGGGCTGGTAGCGGTCATGCGGGCGGTGGTGTACCAGGGCACTCGTGACGTCGGGGTCCAGACGGTGGACGACGCCGGGCTGGAGGACCCCGAGGACGTGCTGCTGGAGATCACGTCGAGCGCGATCTGCGGCACCGACCTGCACATGTACGACGGGCGCATCGGCGCCGAGCCGGGACTGGTCCTCGGGCACGAGCCGCTGGGTGTGGTCCGGGCCGTGGGCGAGGACGTGCACCTGGTCCGGCCCGGCCAGCGGGTGGTGGTGCCGACCCACCTGTTCTGCGGAGTCTGCTACAACTGCGCCCGCGGGTACTCGGCGGCCTGCCTGCGGGTCCGGCCCGGCGGGTTCGGCGCCGCCTACGGCTACGCGGGCATGGGCCCGTACCGGGGCGCCCAGGCCGACCTGCTCCGGGTGCCGTTCGCCGACGCCAATTGCGTCCCGCTGCCCGGCGAACCCGGCGACGAGCGGGAAGACGACTTCCTCATGCTGGCCGACGCCTTCGTCACCGGCTGGCACGCCACCGAGCTGGGCCAGGTCACGCCGACCAGCACGGTGGCGGTGTTCGGGGCAGGCGCGGTCGGCCTGCTGGCCGCGCATTCGGCGCTGATCAAGGGGGCGGCCGAGGTCTACGTGGTCGACCACGTGGCGGCCCGGCTGGACAAGGCGGGCGAGCTGGGCGCCACCCCGGTCGACTTCAGCCTGGGCGACCCGGTCGAGCAGATCCAGGAGCTGCGGCGGGCCCACGGCCTGCCGCTGGGCGAGGAACCGATGACCGGGGTCGACGTGGCCATCGACGCGGTGGGGTTCCAGGCCCGGGACCGGTCCGATCCCGGGCGGGAGAACCCGCTCCAGGTCGTCAGCGACCTGGCCCGGCTGGTCAACCCGACCGGGCGGGTCGGCATCGCCGGGGTGTACGCGGAGAAGGACCTGCACCCGGCGCCGGAAGGTCACGGCGACGGGCAGCTGACCGTGCCCTGGGCCACGTTCTTCAGCAAGGGGGTGACGGTCGGGTTCGGCCGTACCCACGACCGCCGGTACACCGTGCACCTGCGGGACCTGATCCTGCGGCACCGGGCCCGGCCCGGGTTTGTGGTCACGCACCACGGCCCGCTGGCCGAAGCACCGGCGTTCTACCGGGCGTTCGACCAGCGGGCCGACGGGATCGTCAAGGCCGTGCTCACGCCCTGAGTTCGGCCGGTTCGGCCGGTTCGGGCGGGCCGGCCGGGCCGAGGCGGGGCACGAACTGGATGGCCAGCGCGGCGGCCAGGGGCAGGGCGGCCAGCAGCATCAGGCTGACCTGGAAGGCGTGCGGGATGCCCTGGTGCAGGGCGCCGTGGGCATCGCTCAGGGCGCCGAAGAACACCACCCCGATCACCGCCACCCCGATCGAGTTGCCGAGCTGGACGACGGTGGACTGCAGGCCCGACACCGTGCCGGCCTGCCGCGGGCCCACCTGGGCCAGCACGATCCCGGTCAGCGGGGCGGTCAGCATGCCCATCCCGATCCCGGCCACCAGCAGCGGGAGCAGCAGCAGGGGTGTGCTGGCGGAGGGGCCGGAGACGACGGCGAGGGCGGCGTAACCGGCCGCCATCACCACGCCGCCCAGCGCGGGCCACTGGCGGCCGAGCCGGGCGGTCATGGCCGGGCCCACCATCGAAGCGGCCAGGTAACCGGCCCCGACCACGGTGAACACCGCACCCGAGCCCAGAGCGGACAGGCCCCGGCCTTCCTGTAGGTAGAGCGCCAGCACCACGAAGAAGGACGCCATCGCCGCGTAGAACACCCCGGTCGCGACCAGGCCCGCGCTCACGGCCCGGTCGGCCAGCACGCTCAGGTCGACCAGCGGGGTCCGGCCGTGGCGACGGCGCTGTCGTTGATGGACGGCGAAGGTGGCCAGGACCGGGCCGGCCGCGGCCAGCAGGGCCCAGGCCCACACCGGCCAGTGCGCCTGCCGCCCGTCGACCAGCGGCAGCACCACCGCGACCAGGGCGATGGTGATGAGGGCGGTCCCGACCAGGTCGATCCGGTCGCTGGCCGCGCCGCGGGACTCGGTCAGCACCTTCGGCGCCACCACCAGCGCGGCCACCCCGACCGGCAGGTTGACCAGGAAGCAGAGGCGCCAGTCCAGGCCGAACACGTTGGCCTGGATGAGCAGCCCGCCGAACAGCTGGCCGAGCACCGCGGCCAGGCCCAGGCTCACGCCGTAGGCGGTGATCGCGGTCACCCGCTGCTTGCCCGCGTAGGTCACGCCGATCATGGCCAGCGTCTGCGGACCGGCCAGAGCCGCGCCAAGCCCCTGTATCGCGCGGCTCACGTTGAGGATTTCGACGTTGGTGGCCAGCCCGCAGGCCAGCGAGGCCACGGTGAAGATGGCCAGCCCGAGGGCGAACATCCGGCGCCGGCCGTACCGGTCCCCGAGCCGCCCGCCGGTGATCAGGCCGACCCCGTAGGTCAGCCCGTACGCGGTCACCACCCACTCGACCCCGGCCGCGCTGGCGTGCAGGTGCCGCTGCATGGACGGAAGGGCCACGTTGACGATGAAGAAATCCAGGACGATCATGAACGTCCCAGTCAGGAGAACGGCCAGGGGCGCCCACCCGGGGCGCCCCTCCGTCGTCGTGGTTGCGGCCCGCTCCTGGCCGCCAAGCGCATTGACTGTCATGCCGCCAGGTTCGGCGACCCGGGCCGTTTGGGCGATTACCTGTCAGGTAAGGGCGGACCCTACGCGCCGGGCGCCTCGGTCAGCTGGCTTACTGGTAGGGCACGGCGGCGATCACGCCCTGCATCCCGGACGGGGCCCGGATCAGCATCTGCACCGCGCTGGTGGCGGGGGTG
>DASXJM010000758.1:0-13459 GCA_036497405.1 Streptosporangiaceae bacterium
GCCCCCGGGCACGGCCATCAGGCTCACGAGATCCTCACCGGGATCGCGGCGACGCTGTTCGATCAGGTCAACCAGGTAGGTCCGGGCCTCGGCCAGGGCCTGCTGCGCGGCCAGCAGCACGGCGCGCGGAGGTTTGTTGACGCCCTGGAAGGCGAGCAACCGGTCGGCCCAGCGGCCGAAAGTCGGTCCGTGGGAGGCCGGGACCCCGAGCAACTGCGCGAGCACCGCGACCGGAACCGCGAAGGCCAGGTCGTTGATGACCTCCATCGTCCCCCGCTCGACGGCCCGGTCGAGCAGGCCGTCCACGATGGCCTGGATCTGCGGGCGCATCGCGGTGATCACCCGCGGGGAGAACGCCCGCAGGACGAGGCGGCGCAGGCGCGTGTGATCGGGCGGATCGGAGTGCAGCAGACCCTTGGTGCGGTAGTGCGCTTCGAAGCCGGCCAGCTCCCTCCGCTCGTCGGCGGGCAGGTGCTCGGCCGCCTTGCCCAGGCGCCCTTCGTTCGAGTAGGCCGGGACGTTTTTGAAGCTGGTAACGATGTCGTCGTAGCGGGTGAGCAGCCAGCCTCCGATCGAGTCGCTCCAGTGCACCGGGTCGGTCTCGCGCAGGTGCGCGAGGGCCGGATAGGGGTCGCCAACGAAAGCGGGCGACACGAGGTGGTCTTCGAGCTGGCGCGAACCGGTCGAGGCTGGTCGCTGCATCGTCACCTCGCGCATGGTCAGGGTGCGGGCGCACTAATCACCATTACTGTATTGTCAATAATTAACAATACGCAACCATGCGGGAGGCGTTGTGCCCGTCCCGACCTCAGCCCCGGGCTTCGCCGGTAGCCCAGAGTCCCGTCGAGCCGAGCTGCGGGCCCGGCGCACGCTGGCGCGCCCGGCCGAGTACACGACCCGCGGCCGGCTGATCCACGGTCCCACGCCCCCCGGCGGCTCGACGCCATCGGATCGGGCCGACGACCTGAGCCTGGACGAGGTCGCCGAGCTGGCCCAGCTGATCACTGATGGGCGCCTGCGCCGGCACGCCGTGGAGCTGCCGGCGCGGTTGCGCGCTCGCTCCTGGACGTCGGTCGAGCAGGTGCTGTTCGAAGTCGAACGACGCCTGGGCTGGACGCCAGCAGGCTGGAAGGTCGGGGCGGCCAGCATGGAGGTGCGGCGCGCGGAGAACATTCCGAGTCCGTCCCCCGGGCGGATCTACCGCCACGCGGTGTTCGACAGCCCGGCCACGCTCGAGCCTGAGCTGTTCGTGAACTACCGGCTCTGCGAGTGCGAGTTCGCGTTCGAGCTCGGGGCGGACTTCCCGGTCCGGGACGAGCCGTACTCCGAAGACGAGGCGCGGGCGGGCGTCGCCACCCTGGCTCCGGTCATCGAGATCGGCGACTCGGTCTTCACCGACTGGTACTCGCTCAGCGGCTACTTCGGCGGGATGTACGACAACGGGGGCGGCGCGGCCCTGGTGGTGGGCCCGCGCACCGCCGACTGGGCCTCGATCGATTTGCCGAACGCCGGCCTCGACCTTTACCTCAACGGCTCCTACATCAAGTCGGGCACCGGAGCCGCGGCGATGGGACACCCGATCACCAGCCTGACCTGGCTGCTGAACTGGGTCCGCGAGCGAGGGCGACCGGTCCGGCAGGGTGAAATCATCAGCACCGGCACCTGCACCGCGCACTGCTTCGTCGCCCGCGGCGACCTCGTCAGCGTCGACTTCGGCGAACTCGGGCTCGTCGAGGCTTACTTCGCCTGAATCCGCCTGGGACCGCCCATGGAACACGGCCCGGGTTCCCGGCCGCGGGCGATTGGCCCAACGGGAGCGTGTCCGGTGCATAGGTCGAGGTCAGCTACAACGCGACACATGACCCGGCGTACAGGCCGACTCGCCTGCCACCAACAGCTCACGCCAGATCTCGATGGCGTCCGCTGAGATCAGGCAATAAGGATTACCGCCGTCTCGGCGCACGACCTCGAAGCGCGGCTGGCCATCTCGCCGGTCTTGGACGTTGACCGCGTAGTGGGGAAATTCCGCCCGAAGCGCGGCGGCTTGGACGTGGGCAGCAAGGAGCGAAGGCGGCCGACGGGTGCGATTCACGCGCTGGCGTTCCGTAGTCCCACGTAGTTCCCGCTCGCCATGGGCACCGTCGTCTGCTGTTTGCTCCGTCACCGGCCGTCTCCTCGCCTCGGCATCACCAAACCAGTGACGAGGCTAGACAGCGCAGGCAGAGACAGCCCGGATCGATGTGAACGTGCCCAGGCGATCCAAGAATGCGGGCCGGGACCCGCACAAAAGTGCGGATTAGATGACTCCGGCACGACTCGCCAGCGGACGCAACTCCGGCGTCGACGGGCGGTGCTCCCGGCGTAGGAGTTCGACGAGAACTTGCTGAGTGATGGGGTCGTAGCGGACAAGTTGCGGACTGAGCCGTTCCGCGGCCAAGAGCAGGTTCACCGCGGCTGCGTCCTGACGTCGCATGGCGTAGGCGCGGGCCAGATCCAGGTTCACCTGTGTACGCCGCCCGACCAGCTCCCTGGGGATCGACCCAGGGTTGAGAGTCTCGCCAGCCTGAACCGCGGTCTTCGGGTCGCCGAGCCGGAGCGATGCGGAGATGGCGTGTATCGACACATTGACATGACCGAACGCGGTTCCCATATGGTTCGCGTCACCCGTTTGGTCAGCGATGCCGCGGGCCGTGGCCAGCAGCGCTGTCGCGGTATCCCCATCCTGTGCGGCTGCCGCCGCGGTAGCAGCGGCCAAGTGGAGGGCCCCGTAGACGCTGAGCTGCTCCGGAGAAGGCGACCGCATGGTGCGCTGCAAGGCGTCGGCGGCACCCATGGCCAGGTCGAGAGCCTCTCGCGGATACTTGCGACTGGTGACGATATAGGACAGTCGCCAGGCACCCATGGCCGCGAGCAACGGCTCACCTGAATAGGCCGCGGCGGACATAGCCCGGTCAGCAGCAGCCCAGGCCAGGAACGGCTCACCCACCCGGTTGAGCAGTGCCGCGGCAGTGTCGTAGACGAGCGCACGCACCTCGCAAACGGCCGGGATGCCGCGGGCACTGGACTGACTGGCTGCCTCTACGTCGTGGATTAACCCCGGCAGTAGACGGCCTGTCGCGTCGTATCGAGTGGCCTGGTACGCCTGGTACGCGGCTCGGGCTCTGGCGCGCAGATAACTTGTCGAGCTGGGCCGCCTCGATCGCCCGGAGACGACTTGGCCATGCATGCCGTAGCCCAGCATGGCTTGCTCGATCGGTGGAACCGCTGGATAACCGTGCTCGGCGTTCGTGGAAGCGGCGGCCGGTCCGGCGATCACCGTAACATCAACCCGCAGGATCTCCGCCAGGCGGGTCAGCGCCCGGTGGCTGTCGATGCCGCGTTTGCCCCGTTCCACCTGGGAAAGCCATGATTCTGACCGGCCGACCAGCCCGGCCAGGACCGCCTGTGACAGGCCGCGTCGCCTCCTGGCCCGCGCGATCCGCTGACCGGCCGCCTCTCCCAAAGGCGGATTCACGGGGCCGCCGTTCTGAGGGGGAGCGCGGCCACGACCTCACTCCAGGGGGGTAGCCGGCGCTCGTATGGGGCATCAGGATCGAATAGCACCCGGACGCCCATTCGGCGCAATGTTTCGACGCTCTCCGCAAAGGCTAGGTGCTTGGCCAATTGTGGCTTACAGTGCGGGACGACCACGGTTGGGATGTCGTAGCCGACCATCTCGCACAGCAACCCAACGGCGAAGTTGTCCGCGTGTCCGTGGGCGAACTTGTTGACGCTGTTGAACGTCAGCGGGCAGGCCAGCACAGCATCCGCCGCCGGTGTCGCCTTGCCAGTGCCCGGCATCCGGTAGTCCGACCGAACCGGCTCACCCGTCATCCGCTCCAGCTCAGCTGAGTCGATAAATCTGAGGCCAAGCGGCGTCGAGAACACCGAAACTCGCCAGCCAGCCTCATGGCAAGCCGTGATGAGGGCGGGAATCCCCTCCGGTGCGGGGGCGCCGCTCACCACCAGGTACAGCGGGCCAGCATCTTCCACAGGCGTCGCACCTCCGCAGGACCGATGGCTCCAGAGTAGATGTCACCAGCGGCGGGGTCAGAGGAAGTCGCTCCAGAACGGCACCATCGGCGGCGGTGTCCAGTCTGGGCTGATGAAGCGCTGGCCGAACTCCTGGTTGATGTAGTCGGCGAGATCGGTGCCGTAGACGATGATGTCGGTCTGGTAGATCGACAGCACCGGGTGCCCCCAGGGGCCGCGGCCGGCGGGCAGGTAGCGGTGGGAGAAGACCGGGATCATCTTCGGCGCCTGGCGGAGGTGGCGCCGGGCCGTGCTCAGGGCCTGGCTGGCGTCGGCCGGGCGCGGGCCCCAGGAGGGATGCCAGAAGACGTTGTGCTCGACGTCGAAGAGCGATCCCTCGACGGGCCAGTCGAGTCGCTCGCGCAGGTCAACTGGGTCGCCGTTGCGCCAGTCTGGCCACGGGCTGCGCTGTCCTGGGGTTGGGCGGCCGAGTGGGAGTCCGGTGGCAAGGAACGCGCGGTGATCGTCGGCGAACTCGAATTCGTAGTCTTCCTCGATCCGCGCGAACTCGGTATCGGTCAGCCCCGGCGCGATGTCGCACCGTCCGGCCTGGGCCAGCCGGCGGGCGGCTTCCTCGCCCAGGCGCTGAGCATCGACGCTGTTCACGGGAGAACAGTAGCGGCCATTGTTACCGGATGGGTTCGGCCGATGCGGCCCGCAGTCGGCCCAGCGATCCGGCGGTGATCAGGGCTGAGCCGACGGCCATCTTCGGCCTGCGCTGCTGCGCGGCCCGGGCCGCCCGCACGACGTTGAACGCGGCGTTCGGGGCTTCCGTGGCGACCGCGAGCACCGTCAGCCGGCGCGGCTGGCGTAGGCGCCACGGCACGCTGAGGACCGCCACCGCTACCTGGAGAGCCACACCGTACCGAAGGAAGAACTGTGATACCCGGCGGGCCCCCGGGGTCTCCGTCCCGGCGGTGGCCGGGGCTTCTCCGCCATGCGTGCGCGCCAGCTCGCCTAGCTGCCGCTGAAGGTTCTCTTCCACCTCGGCCGCGGTCGGCGCTTCGGTGCCAAGGCCCCACGCCATCAGCCCGAAGCCAGCCGCGCCTGCCCACTCGGCCAGGGCCCGCTGCCGTCGCCCCGCTGCCCAGTGCCCGGCCCCGGTGACTGCTTGGACAAAAACGGGGGCGACCGGGTTCACCCATCCCCGCGCCGTCGATGGCCTGGCCCCGTCCAGAAGCGTCAAGGCCATCTGCCGCAACCGGGCCTTGCTGTCATCACGGGCCATCTCGGCATTGTCGCCCACGGGCCGAGCGGGTGCCAGGGGCCGCCGCGATCCAACCATAGGGGCTATACGAGGTGTAGTACATTTACTATCATCCGAGGTATGGATGAGGTGCTGGCCGTCCGGGACCTGCGGATGCGGTACGGCAAGACCGATGTGCTGGACGGGGTCAGCTTCGCGGCGCGTCCGGGGGAAGTGCTGGCTCTGCTCGGGCCGAACGGCGCGGGCAAGACCACCACGATCGAAATCCTGGAGGGATTCCGGATGCGCTCGGCCGGGGAGGTCAGCGTGCTCGGTACCGACCCGGCCCGCGGTGGCGAGGCGTGGCGGGCCCGGACCGGGGTCGTGCTCCAGTCCTGGCGCGACCACGGGAAATGGCAGGTCCGTGAGCTGCTCGTGCAGCTGGGCCGCTACTACGGGCCGTATTCGACGGCCGGCATCAGGCGCCCCTGGGACGCGGACGACCTGCTCGAGACGGTCGGGCTGACCGCCCACGCGCGCAAACGGGTGCGTCACCTGTCCGGCGGGCAGCGGCGCCGCCTCGACGTGGCCATCGGCATCGTCGGGCGGCCCGAGCTGCTGTTCCTGGACGAGCCGACCGCTGGTTTCGACCCCGAGGCCCGGCGCGACTTCCACGACGTGGTGCACCGGCTCAGCGACCTGGAGCAGACCACGATCCTGCTCACCACCCACGATCTGGACGAGGCCGAGCGGCTGGCGGATCGGATCCTGGTCCTGACCGGCGGCACGATCATCGCCGACGGTTCCGCCGATGAGCTGGCCCGCACGATGTCGGGCCAGTCCGAGGTGCGCTGGAGCCGCGACGGCCAGCGGTTCGTGCATGCGGCCGACGACGCGACCACGTTCGTCCGGGAGCTGTTCCGGCAGTACGGCGAGTCGATCGAAGACCTGGAGGTCCGCCGGGCCACCCTGGAGGACACCTACATGGCCCTGGTCCGCCAGGCCGAGCAGCAGGCCCGGCCCAAGCTGACGGTGGTGGCGGCATGACCCCCGAGCTGGTGGCGGCGCGAGCGGGACTGTCCCGGGGCTGGATCGAGTTCCGGCAGACCCTGACCACCCCAGGTGACCTGGCCTCCATCGTGTTCATGACCGGCGGTTTCCTGGTCGTGATGATCTGGACCCGGCACACGACGCTGCCCGGGACGCACTTCTCGCTGGGCACCACGATGCTGGCCAGCGTGCTTGGCCTGAACATCGCGACCTACGGGATCATCCGGATGGGCGACCTGATCGTCATCGAGCGCGAGGACGGCACGCTGCTGCGGGCCAAGGCCATTCCCAACGGGATGCTCGGCTACCTGCTCGGCAAGGTCGTCAACATCTCCGCGCAGATTGTCTTCGCGGTCGCGATCACCCTGCTCATCGGCGCTTTCCTGTTCACCGGCCTGGCCGTCGGCAGCCCCGGCCGCTGGCTGACCCTGGTCTGGGTGCTGGGGCTCGGGCTGCTGGCCACGCTGCCGCTGGGGGCCATCCTCGGCTCGCTGTTCACCAGCACCCGCTCCGCCGGGGGCCCGATGCTGCTCCTGCTGGCCGGACTGGCCGCGATCTCGGGCATCTTCTACCCGATCACGCACCTGCCGGTGTTCCTGCAGTGGCTCGGGCAGGTGTTCCCGCTGTACTGGCTGGGGCTGGGGATGCGGTCGGCGCTGCTGCCGCACGCCCTGGCGGCGGTGGAGATCGGGCACTCGTGGCGGTCCCTGGCCACGTTCGGCGTGCTGGCCGCCTGGTCGGTGGCCGGCCTGGTGCTGGCGCCGGTGGTGCTGAGGCGGATGGCCCGGCGCGAATCCGGCTCGGCCGTCGCGGCCCGCCACGAGAAAGTGATGCGCGGCGCATGAGCAGCGAGGTCATCTACAACCGGATCGCGATGCTGCGGGCCGAGCGCGGCATCTCCCGGCGCGAACTGGCCGACGCGCTCGGCGTCCACTATCAGACCGTCGGCTACCTCGAACGCGGCGAGTACAGCCCCAGCCTGCACCTGGCCCTGCGGCTCGCCGCCCACTTCGAGGTCCCGGTCGAGGTCATCTTTTCCACCGAACCGTTCCCCCGCCTGGGCACCGCCGCCACCGCCTGACCCGCAGAGCCGGCCGCCCCCGGCCTACGGACCCGGCCTACAGATCCAGGACGATGTCGCTGGTGGGCTGGGCACAGCAGATGAGGATCTGGCCGTCGGTGGGTGGTTCGAGGGGGTCGGGGTCGTAGTCGATGGTGCCGGTCAGCAGGGGCGTGACACAGGTGTGGCAGACGCCGGTGCGGCAGCTCCAGCGGGTGGGGACGTCGCAGGCGTCGGCCAGGTCGAGGACGTTGTTCCAGGTGCTCCCGAACCGGACCGCGAGGCCGCTGCGGCTGAAGGTGACCTGCGGGCCGGTCCCGGGCGGGCCCGGCGGCTGGTGCGGCGGCTTGATCACCGCCCCGACGACCCCGGGGTTGATGGCGGACCGGGCCCCGAACAGCTCGGTGTGAATGGCGGCCTGGTCGAGGCCGATCGCGGTCAGCGCGTCGCGCATGTCGTCCATGAACGAAGCCGGGCCGCAGATGTAGGCGCTGGCCGCGGGCGGGATGGTCAGCCCGGCCAGGGCTTCCTTGGTGAGGTGACCCGGGAAGGCGCGGGCCTGGCTCCGTTCGGCGGCGGTGGCCGCGCTGTAGTAGATGAGTTCGCGGGTGCGCGGGAGCCCGGCCAGCAACGTGTGGGCTTCGGCCGCGAACGGATGCTCGCGGGGGCCCCGGGCCCCGTGCAGCCACCAGATGTCCCGCTGGCTGTCACCGGCGGCCAGCTGGTGCAGGATCGACAGCACCGGGGTGACGCCGATGCCGGCCGAGACCAGCAGCACCGGGCCGGTGCCGTCGTCGAGGATGAAGTCGCCGCGCGGGGCGGCGACGTCGAAGACCGCTCCCGGCGCTACGTCCTGGTCGAGATAGCTGCTGACCACGCCGTGCGGTTCCTGCTTGACGCTGATCCGGTAGGTGCCGGTGTCGGCCGGGGACGACAGCGAGTAGTTGCGGATCGGCGCCGGATCCCCGGCACCGTCCACCTTCAGCGTGAGGTACTGGCCCGCGCGGAAGGCCGGCAACGCCAGGTCGCCGTCGTCGGCCAGGTAGAACGAGACGACGTTGTCGCTTTCCCGGCTCACCTGGGTGACCCGCAGCCTCCGGAAGCCGGGCCAGGCCGGCTTGGTGGCCGGGGGAGGGGACGGGGCCAGTCCGTCGCTGCCCGGAATCGCCAGCAGGTCCCGGAACGAAGCCTGCCAGCCTGGGCTGAGGGCCGGGATCGCCAGCGCGGCCTGGAGTCTGGCCCGGTCGTGGTCCCCCAGGTAAAGCAGCGCATCGATGTCGGCCACCGACAGGGCACCCGGCCCGGACCTGGTCTTGACGATCTGGTCCCCGGCCTGAATGTGCCCCTCGGTGAGAACTCGCATGTAGAAGCCGGGCCGGTGATGACCGACCAGCAGCGCGGGCAGCTCCGGCGCGCCGAAGCGCAGGCCGACCCGGTAGCAGGTGACCCGGGGCTGGGTGACCTCGAACTCGGCCTCGCCGATGCGGTACCGGTCACCGATGCAGACCTCGGCATCGGCCAGCCCGTCGACGGTCAGGTTCTCGCCAAAGATGCCGTAGGTCAGGTCGTCGCGGCCGAAGTGCTGCCGCCAGTGGTCATAGGAATCGATCTGGTAGACCATCACGGCCCGCTGCTCGCCGCCGTGGCCCGCCTTGTCTCCCTGGCCGTCCCCGTCGATGTTGAGCCGGCGCACCAGCTGCGGCCCGTCCACCGGCTCCTTGTAGACCCCGGTGTAGACGGTCTTGCCGTGCCACGGCACATCCTTGGGCAGCCCGACGTTGACCGACAGCAGCGTTGGCTCGCCGGGCGGCCGCATCGCGGCAGGACTCACGGTGGCACTCCCTGGTGAGGACGGTCATGGTTCTAGCAGGACCATCCTTACCCGCGCACTCGCCTGTCGCATCCGTGAACGACCCTGGCCGTGCCCGGGGGCGGCGGCAGCTACCGCTTGAAGTCCACTTCTTGCAGGCTTGTCTGTACGGTGCGGCCGCTCTCCCAGGGGTTGGCGCCCTGGGCAACCTCCGGCATCGGGATGTCGATCCGATTCTGCCGCTTGTGCTCGTAGGAGACGCCGAGCCTGCGGTCGCGGGCATGGACCAGGTCCTCGTTGATCTGATCGTCTGCGGTCAGGGCCATCATCAGCTGCGGGATCCCGTAGGGGAAGTCATCGCGGTCGTACTGCCAGGTGTGAAACGTTTTGCCGTACGTCGACACCAGGTCCTCCACGTAGGCATGCTCGGCCCGGTCGGGGACGCCCGGGGCGATCAGCTCGCCGGACTTTACCTCGAAATGGTGGCTGTGCCACAAGCGCTTTTCATCGTCGGGCAGAGCCCGGAATCGTTCTCCGCTGATGATGTACTCGATGCCAATCAGCCGGGCGTCGGGTGCGTTGCGGTCGAAGATCACGCACTGGTGCAGGTCGTGGCGCAGGTGTACGCAGAAGTGCGACGCCTCCACCTGCCGGCCCATGTCGTCGGCATACATGTGAAAGCCGTTGAGGTAGGTGCTCATCGCGTCCAGCGGGTACTTGTGCTGGATGACACCGGAGGTCAGGTCGAGCAGGCGGTGCTTGAGCGGGTGTCCCTGCCCGGTCTTCGCGGTCGCCACCGCCTTGCGGGCCAGGCTCAGGCCGGCCGCTACCACTACTCCGGTGGCGGCCCCGATACCGACGGGCCCGGCCAGTCCTCGGCTGTAACGGCGGGACCTGACGGTGCCATGTGTCGGTGACATAGGGAGCGGCTACCCGCGCTCCGTCACCCAAACCGGGTCCGGTCCGGCCGGTCACTGGTGGTGCAGCACGATCGTGCACTTCGACGTCCAGTCGACCTGAATGGTGGCGACGAGAGGTTCCCCGCGGTGCAGCGAGAAGGCCCGGGCGCATCCAAGGGTCGGCTGGTCGAGGTGGCTGCAGTTCCCGTCGCAGGTGCGCTGCCAGCTGTGCAGCCGATACTGGCCGGCGGGCAGCCTGAGCGTGACCTTGCTGCTGCCGGGCAGGCGGCCGTCGATCACCGTGGCCCCGCCCACGTGATCGACCCGCAGGTAGGAGACCGCGCCTTCGACCGGCCGTGCTCTGCTCGTCGTCACCTGACTGATGTGCACTGCCACCGGGTCCGGCCCGGACAGGGTGGTCGGCCGTACCGTGGCTTCTGGTGATGGCTGGCCGCTACAGGCGGCGAGCAGCCCGCTGGCCAGCACGGCCACTCCCGCCACTACTGCTTTCCGCATCGCCGTCACCGCCTGGCTCGCCAAATGCCACCTGACTTCATGACGCCGGTGCCTGGGTTCCGGTTGTGATCGCGCCGTGCTTGACCGCGATTCCCCGCCACGGTCGCATGGCTGGTATGAGTGCCGGGCCAGAGCGGAAAGCGACCTGGGTCGTGCTGGTGGGGGCGCTGGCCCTGGTGACCGGCTGCGGCAGCACCATCTCCTGCAGCGCGGTCGGCTGCGCGTCCGGGCTGTCGGTGAACGCGCTCAGCAGCGTCCAGCGGCAGGCCGTGCGGTGGATGAGAGTCTGTGTGGCGGGCACATGCCGGACCGACGGTGTGGGGCACTACGCTCGCCGCGGGCCCTACAGCGACGGTTCGGCGCCGACAACGGCCCGGAAGGCCAGGCGGCCGCTCAACGTGACGGTCACCTTGGAGGCGGCCAGTCGCGCGAAGCTGCTGACGGCCAGCGGATCGGTGCGCTTCCGTCAGGTCGCGCCCAACGGGATCAAATGCGGACCCGTCTGCTACATCGCCCAGGTGACCGTCCACCCCGACGGCACGCTCAGCGCGACCCCGATTCGGGGCTGACCCCACCGGCCCCCGATGTCCGGCCGGCCCGGGACGTTGAGGCGGGCCGGATCAGGAGCGCCGCGCACAGCAGGGCCACGGCGGCGGTGATGATGTACAGCTGCCGGTAGCTGACGTAGCGGATGGCCAGGGACCCCAGCGCCTGCAGCGGCGCCTGCGGCCCGAACATCGCCAGGATGACCGCGGCCGAGACCCGGCCCTGCCGCGGCAGCGGGGTCAGCCGCTGAGCCAGGTTGAGCACGGCCAGGAACACCCAGGGCAGCGCGAAACCGAGCACGACCGTGCCGATCAGCGCGGGGACCAGCATGCCGGTGGCCCGGAGCGCGGTGCCGGCCGCGAAGTTGACCATGCCGAAGATGGCCAGCCACTCCTCACCGGTCCGCCGGAGTACCCGGCTGCTGACCAGGCTGGCCACGATCGACCCGGCGCCCAGTCCGGCGCTGAACACGCCCAGGAAGGCCGGCCGCTGGCCCACCGCTTCGACCAGGCTGAACTGCGCCGCCACCGCGACCGCGGACAACGCCATCACCGCGGCTCCGGCGATCAGAACGCGGCGCAGGACCGGAGTCTGGCCGATGTGGGTGAACCCGGCGGTCAGGTCGGCCCGCCAGTGTGACGGTTCACGCGGCCCGGGTTCGCGGGGCCGCAGCCGTAGCCGGGAGGTCATGAACGCGGCCACGGCGAAGGTGACCGCGTCGGCGGCGGCGACCACGCCGCCGCCCGCCAGCGCGAACAGTCCCGCTCCGGCCAGCGGGGCAACCAGCCGGCCGGTCTCCTGCAGGCCCAGCTGCCAGCCGTTGACCCGCTGGCGGATCTCCAGCGGCAGCATCTCGGCGAACAGCGCGCTCTCGGCCGGGTCGCTGACCATGAGCACGATCCCGTACCAGGTCATGACCGCGAAGATGATCCAGACGTCGGCCGCTGACCGCACCGCCAGCAGGGCCAGCACGATCAGGGCGGACGCGATGTTGAGCCGGATCAGCAGCCGCTGGCGATGGACCCGGTCCGCGATCAAGCCCCCCACCGGCCCGAACAGCGACGGCAGGTAGACACAGGCCGAGACCAGCCCGGCCGCCGAGCTGCTGCCGGTCAGCGACTTGACCCAGATACCCGCGACCAGGCTCATGGCGCTGTCGCCCAGCAGCGATGTGGCCAGGCCCACCAGATACAGCCGCGCGTTGCGGCGATCGGTGGCCGTCCCCGTCATCGCCTCCGCCGTGCCGCCCGTCATACCCGCCAACAGACCACAGCGGAGCTGCAGGAGGCAACATAGTTGAGCGGATCAGGCTCAATCATAGAGAATTACTGCACAAGCCACTCTTGGAGAGGCCGGGCAAGCCAGGGGAGTGGCCCGCAAGACTCCCAGGCGCAACGATGGCTGGCATGCAGCCCGATTCATTCGCGCCCTGGACCCCGGGCCCGGAGCGGCAGGCGGCGGACTTCACGGTCCGGCCGGCCGGGCCGGGTGACGTCGAAGCCTGCGTCCGCCTGGTGACCGCCCTCGGCGCGGGGCCCGAAGCCCGCTGGCGGAGCACGCTGACCCGCACCGTCCATGACGGCCGCGACCGGGCCCTGTTCGTGGCCGAGGCCATCGGCGAGGTCGTGGCCTACGGGCGGGTGGTGCTGTTCCGGCCGGACCCAGCTACCCCCGATACCGCCCCGCCCGGTTGGTACCTGCTGGGTCTGGTCGTCGACTCGGCCTGGCGCCGGCGGGGGATCGGCGAGGCCCTGACCGCGACCCGGATGGCCTGGGTCGCCGGGCGCGCTGACCGCGTCTACTACTTCACCGCACACGAAAACCGGGGGTCGCAGGAGTTGCACCAGCGGCTCGGTTTCGCCCCGCTGGCCGGGACCTGGGTGCCACCGGGCGGCAGCCCCGAAGACGCCCAGCGCCAGCGCTTCTACTGTGCGCCCCTGAAAAGTTAGACCTGGTCCCGGCGGGAACGCCCGCTGCTGACCTTCGATATCAATCGGGGTCAGCTCAGCATTTTGCCCAGCAGCAGGGTGAGGCGGTTCTGCTCGGCCGGGCTGAGTGCGCTGGTCAGTGGGGAGACCAGGCCGGCCACCTCGCCGGTGACCTGGGCGGCCAGGCGGTGGCCGTCCTCGGTCAGGCTGACCCGGACTGAGCGGCCGTCGTCGCGGCTGGCGACCCGCTGGACCAGGCCGCGCCGGGCCGCGCGGTCGATCAGGCCGCTGACCGACGATCGTTCCAGGCCCAGGAAATCGGCCAGGTCGGCCATGGCCGGGGTCCGGTCGCGCAGGATGGCCAGCATCCGCAGCTGGGTCAGGGACATGTCG
>DASXJM010000759.1:0-8191 GCA_036497405.1 Streptosporangiaceae bacterium
CCGAGGTCGGCCCAGACCCGCGACTGCCCCAGGCTGCCGTCGGCGAAGATCGGGAACGCCGTCAGCTTCTGGCCGTAGGACTCGGCGACGACCAGCGTGGTGTTGTCCTGGGTCACGGCCATGCCGTTGGGGAAGGCGATCCCGTCCGCCACCAGCCGGGCTGACCCGTCCGGTGTGAGCAGAGCGATCGTTCCGGGCCGGAACCGGCCGCCGGGAAAGTCGAAGCCCTGGTTGTTGAGGTAGATGTTCCCTCGCCCGTCGACCACGATCTCGTTCCAGGGATGGGCCCGGTCAGCCAGGCCGCTCAGGTCGGCGTGGGTCACCAGCGACCCGTCCGGCTCCTGGCGGAGCAACCGGCCATCGCGCGCCGCGACAATGAGCAGGCGGCCGTCGGGCAGCCAGTCGATGCACATCGGAAAGGCGGGGAAATCAACCCGCGCCATCACCTCCGGCCGGCCCTCGCCATCGACGGCCACGATCTCTTGCGCGCCCCAGTCGGCCAGCCACAGACGGCCTTGATGCCAGCGCAGCGACTCACCAAAGGAAAGCCCATCGAGCAGCGGCCTGACCTCAGCCACGGAAAACTCCATCCCGTCCCATCTCAGGGACCTTACAAAGCAAATGGTTCGCCGTCGAGGTCCAAAAATGCCCTGTTCGGCCAGACCAAGTTGGTGGTATACCCACTGAATGGACTTCTTCCTTGATCCGGAGTCCGGGAAGCCACTGACCGGGCAGCTGTACGAGCAGCTTCGCCTGGCCATCACCAAGGGCCGCCTGCTGCCCGGGGATCAGCTCGTCCCCAGTCGCCAGCTAGCCGATGAGCTCGGCGTGTCCAGGCACACGGTGACCACCGCGTACGGCCGGCTGGTGGCCGAAGGGTACGCGGAAGGACGCGCCGGGGGCGGCAGTATGGTGGCCACCGCCTGGCCGGCACCGGCCCCGGCGGCGGACGTGGCGGATGCCCTTCGTCCCAGCCCCCGGTTCGCGGGCTGGTCCCCGTACTTCCGGCGGCCCTCGTACGGCTTCCGGGTGGATCTCCGGCCCGGGCTCTCGGATCCGGCCCTGTTCCCGGCGGCCATGTGGCGCCGCCGCGTCGCGGCCGCGGTCGACGCCGAGCATCGGGAGTACGGCGACCCCGCGGGCAGGATCAGGCTGCGGCGGGCGATCGCCGGCTGGGTGGCCCGGTCGCGATCGGTCGCGGCCGGAGAAGACTCGGTCGTCATCACCAGCGGCACCCAGCACGCCATCGACCTGGTCGCCCGGGTCCTGCTCGAGCCGGGCGACGTCGTCGCGGTCGAGGACCCTGGGTACGTGCCGGCCAGGCGGCTGTTCAGCGCGATCGGCGCCCAGGTCGCGGGCGTACCAGTCGATGACCAGGGCCTGATCGTGGAGCTGCTGCCGGACTCGGCGCGCATCGTGTACGTGACGCCCTCGCATCAGTTTCCCCTCGGCACGACGATGTCGATGCCCCGCCGCCGGGCGCTGCTGCGCTGGGCGCAGCAGCACGACGCCGCGGTGATCGAAGACGACTACGACACCGAATTCCGCTACGTCGACCGGCCGCTGGAGCCGCTGCAGGCGCTCGACACCAACGGCCGGGTGGTGTACGTGGGTTCTTTCTCCAAGACCTTCTCCCCCGCGGTCCGCCTCGGCTTCGCGGTCGTGCCGAGGCCACTGGTCGAGCCGATCATCGCGCTGAGGCAGCTGATCGACTGGCATCCGCCGATCGCCATGCAGACCGCGCTGGCCGGCTTCATCGAAGATGGCCTGCTCGACAAGCACATCCGGCGCAGCCGGCGTGTCTACGCCGAGCGCCACCGCATCCTCACCGCGGCGCTGGCCGGCCCGCTGGCCGGCCAGCTCACGGCGCGCACCTCCAACGCCGGGCTGCACGTCGCCGCCCTGCTGCGGGAAGGGCTCGGCGAGAAGGAGGTGCTGCGGGCCGCGGCCCGGCACGGGATCGCCACCGCCGGCCTGCACGACTGCTACCACGCCCTTCCGGCGAGACCGGGTCTCCTGATCGGTTTCGGCGCCGTCAGTACCGCCGAACTGCCGGCCGCACTGCGCATGCTGGATCGCGCGCTGGCCTCCCAGAGTCCTCCGCGCTGACCAGCTACGCGGCGGCCACCTCGGTCTTGCGAGGACGGCCAGGACGACGTTTACGCGGCACGATCGCGCCGCTCATAAGCAACTCGCCGCCCCAGATACCCCAGGGCTCGCTGCGCTCAAGCGCGCCGGCCAGGCAGGCGACCCGGGCCCGGCAGCTTCGGCACATGGCCTTGGCCTGCTCGACACCCTGCGGAGACTCGGCGAAAAAGGCCTCCGGGTCCTGTACGCAGGGAAGGTCAAGTCCCACCGGCAACGCGAACCCGGGCCCCGTCGCCCTCGTTGCCGCCTTCGCCTTATCCTTCGCTTCCGCCTGGCCGACGGTGGCATCGCGCCACTGCATCGGTACCAACCCCTCTCACTGCCCCGTAGGCGGCTGAGTGGAGGGTGCTCTGGCCGAGCGGTACCCCCGCCCGCTCGGCCAGCAGCCATCCCCACTTGATCCGCACACCAGCACGATAAAGAGACTGATGGTCTCTCGTCGATATCCAAGATGGCTTTATCCGGCCATACCAAGTTCGTGGCAGGCGGCCGCCAGCCCAGTACCGGCGCAGGCGGTGTTACTGGAGGGCGTTGTGGAGCTGGACGCGGGAGGTGGCGCCCAGTTTGGCGTAGATCTTGGCCAGGTGGGCGCCCACTGTCCGGTGCGAGATGTAGAGGCGCTTGCCTATTTCCCGGTTGGTCAGACCTTCGGCGGCCAGCTGTGCGATCTGGAGTTCCTGCGCGGTGAGGATGTCGCTGGTGGCCGACTGCCGTTCGCGGCTCCGCTCGCCGGCGGCACGGAGCTCACGGCGGGCCCGCTCGCCCCACGGTGACGTCCCGAGCGCGTCGAAGGTGTCGCGGGCCGTGCGCAGATGCGGCCGGGACTCGGTGGCGCGGCGCTGTCTGCGGAGCCACTCGCCGTAGGCGAGGTGCGTGCGGGCCCGGATGAACGGGCGCCGCGTCAAATCCACGCCCAGCGCGTCCCGGAAAAGGCGTTCGGCGTCTTCCGGGCCGGCCAGTACGGCCCGGGCCAGCCGCAAGCCGTCGTGCAGGGACGGTGAGGTGGTGGTGCTCGCGGCCGCCTCCATCGCGGCCATCGCGCTGGCGGCGTGGCCGGAACGGTCACTGTGGCTGGCCGCGTCGGCCAGATCAGCGACCGTATGACAGCTCAGCGCCAGCTGGTGCGACGGGTCGGCCATGTCGTGCATGCGCAGGAGCCGGGCGAGCGATTGCGCGTAATCGCCCTGGCCGAGCGCGGCCAGGGCGCGTGCGTGCTGCGCGGTGGCGAGCACGGGCCGGGCGCTGACCGGCGTGCCCAGCCGCTCAGCCTCGGCGGCCAGCTCGGTGGCCTGGCCGAAGTGGCCGCGCAGCGCGGCGATCTTCGCCAGCGTGGCCAACGCGATGCCGAGCAGGTACGGCTGGCCGGTTTCCTGGGCCAGCCTGGCCGCTTCCTCGGCGGCCGGCATGGCCACCGTGAGGTCGGCGAGCTGCGCGGCCGCCCACGATTGCGCCGCGAGCGCCCGCGCCAGGAGCTGCAGGCGTCCCTGCTCGCGCAGGCCGGCCAGGCAGGCGGCCGACTGGGCGATGGCCACGTCGAAGGTGCCGACCAGCACCGCAACACTGCCGACGAGCCGTACGGCCTGCGGATCAAGGAGGGACTGGGAGATCAGACGGTCTGAGCGCTCGATGACCACCGCACCTCTGGCGATCGGAGCCGCGTATCCCAAGATGGCGAGTAGCCGCGCATCCATCTGATCCAGGGGAAGCCCTTCGGCCACCGCTACGATCCGGTCCCGGGCGGCCATGCCGGGCTCGGTCCAGAAGCAGCGCAGCGCGGCGCTCCACAGGATCCGGACACCCAGGTCGACGTCCCCGTCGGCGGTCACCGACTCGGCCAGGTCCGCGAGCGCGGCGGCGTCCGTGGCCCGGTCCCGCAGGCCGTCGTCAAAGGCAGCCCGGATCCAGGCCAGACGGGCCCGGCGCTGGCCCGACAGATCCAGCTTCGCGGTCTGGCTGAGAAGCCGTTCGACGATCTCCGGGCGGCCGAGCTCTACCGCCGCATCTGCGGCCCGCAGCAACCGGTCGGCCCGGTGATCGGGAGCCGGGCTGAGCCGTGCGGCCTGTTCGAGCGCCGCGACGACCGCGGCACCGCTGCCTCGGCGCTGGGCCCGGACCGCGACCGCCTCCAGAGCGGAGGCGATCTCCTCATCTGGCTGGTCGCTGGCCGCGGCCAGGTGCCACGTCCTCCGGTCGGGCTCCTCCTGCAGGACGTCGGCCAGGGCGCGGTGCACGGTACGGCGCCGGTCGGCACCGATGGCCTGGTGGATGGCCGAGCGGACGAGCGGATGATGGAATTTCAGCTCGTTTTCGCCGGGCTCGATGAGGCGGCCAGAGGTGGCAGGCCGCAAGTCCGCAGTAGTGACGGGCCGACCGGTGAGTTCGCGGGCGGCGGCGAGCGACTCGGTGAGGTCCGAGCTGTCGTTGAGCGCGGCGGCCTCCAGCGCGGCCGCCGCGGCTGGGGGCAGCGCGGCGAACCGCCGGGTGAACGCGCTCTCCAGCCTGGTGGTGAGGGGCAGCCAGGGACTGGAGAGCCGGACGGAGGCCCCGGCGCCGCGGATCGCAGCGGGCAACTCGATCAGGGCCAGCGGGTTTCCCGCCGCCTCGGTGAGCAGTCGCTGCCGTACCGTAGCGGGCAGCTCACCCGCGCTGGCGTCGAGCAACGCGGCGGCGGCCTGGGCCGACAGCGGCGGGATCACCATCTCCGGCAGACCGGCGTCATCCAGCCGGGACGGGAAACCGTTGCGGACCGAGGCCAGCAGCACAGTGGGTTCGGACTCCAGCCGCCGGCCCAGGAAGGCCAGCACTTCGCCCGTGGACGGATCGAGCCAGAACGTGTCCTCGGCGACGACCAGGATCGGAGTGGCCTCGGCCACCTCGGCCAGCAGGTTCAGGACGGCCAGAGCCACCAGGTAGGTCTCGGGCGCGGTTGCCCCGGTACCGCCCAGGGCTGCCCGCAGGGCCTCCCGCTGGGCGGCCGGCAGGACGCCGAAGCGGTCGCGCACCGGCCGCAGCAGCTGGTGCAGTCCGGCGTAAGGCAGGTGAGCTTCGGACTCGACGCCAACCGTGTGCAGAACCTGCAGGCCCGACGCACGCGCGAACGCGGCGGCGTCCGCGAGCAGGGCCGTCTTGCCGATGCCGGGCTCGCCGCGGAGGACAAGCGCCCCGCCCCCCGCTGATACCCGGCTGACGAGGTCGTGGAGCCGGCCGATCTCCTCGTCGCGTCCGATGAGCTCCACGTACCGAAGATTAATGGTCATTTGACCTATGCCGCCGCGATGCTCGCAGCCCGTAGCGTCGACCTCGGAGCCGGGCCCGGCGTGACGACAGTGATCAGCACGAGGCTGCGAAAGGATCAGTCATGTCCCATCATCTGGACACACCGCTGGCGGCTCAGACCGGCCAGCTGTTCATCGACGACTTGTACGTCTTTCCCGGCGGGAACAGCACGGTGTTCATCATGGACATCAACTCCGACGTCAACGGCAAGCACTCCGAGCCAGGGTTTCACCCGGAGGCGCGCTACGAGTTCAAGGTGCACTTCGACGGCGCCGACTACGAGGAACTGACGTACCGGGTGTCGTTCGGGCCGGCGGACGGTGACGGGCAGCAGGCCCTGGAGCTGCACACCATCACCGGCGAACGGGCTCGCGACGACGGCGAGCCGGGCGAACTGCTGCTCACCGGCCGGACCAGCGAAGCCGTCGCCGCGAATGGCTACCGGCTGTGGGCCGGCAAGATCAGCGATTCCTTCTACATCGACCTCTCCCTACTGTCCATCGTCAACGAGGCGGTGGCCAAGGGAACCGCACCCGACCTGGCCGGGTGGCGCCCGGACAACGCGCAGAACAGTTTTTCTGGTACGCACGTGCGGTCGATCGTGCTTGAGGTCCCGCACTCCCACGCCATGCTGCGGCCCGGCGCCCGGACCGGCGTGTGGTGCGCCACCAAGCTCGCGACCGACGCGGGCGGCTGGCGGCAGATCAACCGGGCCGGGCACCCGATGATGTGGCCGATTTTCTGGCCCGGCGACGTCGAGTTCACCAATCCGGCCAACACCAGGCATCCGTCGCAGGACATCGCTGAAGACGCCAGCCACCTGGCCGGCCAGGTCGCCGCGGTTACCGCGGCCGCGGGCACGGCCGGCGACCCACATGGCTATGGCCAGGCGGTCGCCCGCGAGCTGTATCCGGACGTGCTGCCCTACATGGTGGGCACGCCGGCCACGTACAGCTTCATCGCCCGTAACGGCCGGACGCTGGCCGACAACGCACCCGAGTTCATGCTGTCCCTCGTCACCGGCACCGCTGTGCCCTCCGGGCTGACCCCGGCCGTGACCAGCGGGCAGCGCAGCAGCACGTTCCCGTACGTCGTCCCCGCCTGACGACCCAGCGTCAAGGAGAAACCAGCGGAACGGTCAGGGCTTGCGGGCCAGGGCGCACCAGAGGGTGGAACGGCCGGTTTCGCTGGGGTCCGGGTCGGGATTCCATTCCTCGACCCGGACCAGGCCGGGATCGACGAGGTCCAGGCCGGTGAAGAAGCGCAGCATCTCCGCGCGGCTGCGGCCGATGTACTGCTGCTGGGCCGAGCGCCGGATGATGTTGTCGAAGCCCTGCCTGGCTTCCTGGTCGAGCAGGTCTGACCCCAGGTGGGAGACGGCCAGGTAGCTGCCCGCGGGCAGGGCGTCCATGACCCTGGCCACGAGCGCCTGGGGGTCGTCGGAGTCCGGGATCACGTGCAGGATCATCAGCATGGTGACCGCCACCGGCTGGCTGAAGTCCAGCAGCCGGGCGGCCTGGCTGAGAATCGCGCCGGTGTCACGGAGGTCGGCGTCGATGTACTCGGTCGCGCCGGCCTCGTGGCTGGTCAGCAGCGCGCGGGCGTGGGCGAGGACGATGGGGTCGTAGTCCACGTACACGACCCGGCTCTCGGGCGCGACGGCCTGGGCGACCTGGTGGGTGTTGCCCGCGGTCGGGATGCCGGTGCCGATGTCGAGAAACTGCCGGATCCCGGCCTGCGCGGCCAGGTAGCGGACGACCCGGCCCAGGAAGGCCCGGTTGGCCCGGGCCGCGAAGCCCATTTCCGGGGCGACTTCCAGCACGGCGTCGACGGCGGCCCGGTCGGCCGCGTAGTTGTCCTTGCCGCCCAGCAGGTAGTCGTAGATCCGGGCCTGGTTGGCCACGCTGGTGTCGAACGGCGGCGGCCCCGCCGGACCGGTCGTGCCCGCTCCCGGCGCGGGTGCCTCGTCACTGGTCATCCGAGCGCCTTCCTCTGCATCTGATCAGGTCTCCTGGGCAATCTGCTCGATGAACTGCCTCGTCCCGGCCGGGGTGAGGGCGGCGCCGCTGAGCTCGTCGGCGGCCTCCAGATAGCGTTCGACGTCGGGCCGCTGGTCCAGGTAGATGGCCCCGGTGAGCTGTTCCAGGTACACGACGTCCGGCAGGTCCCGTTCCTCGAAGCGGAGCACCGTGAACGACCCGCTCTCCCCCGCGTGACCGCCGCTGGCGAACGGGACGACCTGCAGGGTCACATGCGGTACCTCGGCCACCTCGATGAGGCGCTGCCACTGGGCGCGCATGACCGCCGGACTGCTGATCGGGCGGCGCAGCACCGCCTCGTCCATCACCGACCAGATCCGGGGCGGGTCTGGCCGGTCGAGCAGGCCCTGGCGCTGGCGGCGCACCGCGACCCGGCGCTCGATCTCCTCGGTAGTTGCGGTCCTGCGGCCCAGCCGGGTCACCGCCCGCGCGTAGTCCTCGGTCTGGAACAGCCCGTGCACGAACTGGGTCTCGAAGCTGCGGATGGTGGTGGCGGCGGCCTCCAGCCCGAGGTAGGCCTCGAACCAGCTGGGCAGGACATCGCTGTACCGGGCCCACCAGTCCGGGGTGTTGGCCTGCCCGACCAGCGCGATGAACTTCGCCCGCACGTCCTCGTCGGTCACCCCGTACAAGGTCAGCAGATCGCTCATGTCGCGGCGCTTCAGCCGGACCCGGCCGTTTTCCAGGCGGCTGATCTTGGAGCGGGACGCGCGGATCTCGAAACCGGC
>DASXJM010000760.1:0-2151 GCA_036497405.1 Streptosporangiaceae bacterium
TCGCGGTCGGCCCGGCTCACCGGCCCGGTCACCACCACCGGGGGCCGGACCGCCCGCCACTGCAGGCCGCTGGTGATCGACTCCACCGCCCGGACCGCGCCGGTGGTATCCATACCGCCGTGCACGTACAGGCCGAACGGCCGCCGCTGGGTCGCCTCCAGGCACGGGTAATAGATCTGGTCGAAGAAGTGCTTGAGGGCACCCGACATGGAGCCGAGGTTGGCCGGTCGCCTACTGAACGCCGCCCTTCTCGCTCCTGGCCACCGCGCCCACCGTGGCGTCGCGTTCGGCCGAGGTGGCCCGGACCGAGCCCATCGGCTTCAGCGGATACCGGCCCAGCTCGGCCGCGGAGTCGGGCCGGTCGTGGTCGCGCGCCTCGGCGTGGGCGGTCAGCTGGACCGCGAATTGCTGAATGAACGCCCGCTGCAGCGGCACCGAGCAGCCGAAGCTCTCCGCCTCGGCGAAGGCGTCGGTCTCGTCCCAGCCCATGACGGCCATCCGGTAGCAGGCGACCATCACCCCGGTCCGGCACTTACCCGCCTCGCAGTGCAGGTAGGTGCGCGGGGCGCCGGGCGCGGTGAGCAGATCCAGCAGCTGCACCACCTGGTCCGGCGTGGGGTGGTGCATGTCCACGATGGGCAGGTGCACGGTGTCGAGCGTGGTGGCCAGCCCGGCCATGGTGATCAGCGGGGTGTCGCCGCCCACCGCCTCGGCGCACAGGTTGACCGTGCGCCGGTAGCCGTGGGCGGCCAGGTCGCGCAGCTTGGCCAGGCTGGGCCGCTCGCCCCGGGACAGCTCCGGCGAGACCGGGTAGGTGTAGGCGGTGACCGGGTACTGGGACAGGAAGTGCAGCAGCGGCACGGTCTCCAGGTCGCCGTAGGAGTCCAGCCCCACGTCGGCCAGCTCGTCCAGGATCCGCTGCCAGAGCGGGTGCTTCTCCGGCGCGCTGGCCAGGCCGGGCAGCTTGTCCCAGCTGTCCGGCGGCAGGTCCTCCACCGCCCGGGGCACCCCATGTTCCCCGAACGACGCCTGCAGGACGTCCAGCTTCCGCCCGAAGTCATCACCGCTCACACAAATCACAGTAGTGACTGAGCGACCCAGCCCGGGACCGGTGAGCCAGCTGACATAGTTAGTTCCGGCTGACGCTGGGTAAAACAGAAACTGCGAAGGGGAGTAGCTCCATCGCCGGGACGCCGACAATCTCGGTCCCCGCGGGCCAGCCGCCATCGGCTGGCGGCAGCGAGGATCCGGTGCCCGGGGGCGAGGACGCCTGAGTGAGACCTTCGGCCGCAGTTGACGAAGTGAGCTGCCGCGCCGAAGGAGCCGGGCGGCCCGACCGACAGGGGGCTGAGCCCATGGGTCTCGCCGCCATCATCACCACGTTCCTGATCATTTTGCCCGCCGAGCTCCCGGACAAGACCGTCATCGCCTGCCTGGTCCTGGGCAGCCGGTACCGGCCCGCCTACGTGTTCGCCGGCGCGGCCACCGCCTTCGCCCTGCAGGTCGCGCTGGCCGTTACCGTCGGTGGCCTGCTGTCCCTGCTGCCGCACCAGCCGACCGAGATCATCGTGGCCACGCTGTTCGTGGTGGGCGCGGTGATCCTGCTCCGCCAGAAGCCGGCCACCAGCGACGAATACGTCGAGGAGCACCAGCCCCGCCAGGCGTTCCTGCCGGTCGCGCTGACCAGCTTCGGGATCGTGTTCGTGGCCGAGTTCGGTGACCTGACCCAGATCGTCACGGCCAACCTGGCCGCCCGGTACCACGACCCCATCGCGGTCGGCCTCGGGGCCACCGCCGGCCTGTGGGTGGCCGCGGGCCTGGCCATCGTGGGTGGCCGTAGCCTGCTCAAGGTCCTCCCGGTCAAGTGGCTCAGCCGGGGCGCGGCCCTGGTCCTGCTGACCCTGGCCGGCCTGACCGTGGCCCAGCTCGTCTAGCCCGGCCCGCTCAGCCGACCGGCAGCCGGTCCCGCTCGATCCGCTCGGCCGCCCGCGCCACCGTGGTCCAGTTGGTCGCCACCGTCCGCAACAGCCGAACCTCACTCTCCAGGTCCCCGCCCGCCAGGAACTCCCGGTTGGCCGGAGGCAGCCCGGCCCCGCCGCTCAGCTGCGCGTCGCCCCGCAGCTCAGCCCGGCGGGCCAGCTCCAGCTGGGT
>DASXJM010000761.1:0-1763 GCA_036497405.1 Streptosporangiaceae bacterium
GGCGATGAGCGCGGCCAGGTTGCCGGCCTGGTCATCGCTGAACTTCTTCCACACGCCGACCACGAACGACAATCCGGGCAGCCGCTGCTGGCTCCGGTCGACGAACCTGATCGCCTTCTCTGCCGGGTTCATTGACCGGACAACTACCCCATCTGCGGGGATTCCATCCCGTGGGGTTCGGGGCGGGTCAGCGGTAGATGGCGACCAGCTCGGGGTCGGCGCAGAGGCGGCCGGACGGGGCCGGGGTGGCTGAGGGCGAGGGGGAGGGAGTGCCGGAGGCGCTGATGCTGCTGGTGCTGCTGGTGTTTATGGGGCTGCCGTTGCCGGTGGGGCTGGTAGGGCTGGTGGTGCTGGTGGGCGAGGGGGTGGTGCTGGCGGTGCTGCCGGTGCTGCCGGAGATGGACGGGGACGGGGTCGATTTGGAGCCCAGCTTGGCGCAGGCGGCCACGATGACCTTGGCCCCATCTGGTTCGGCGCTGCCGCCCAGACCGCCCAGGTCCACGAAGTAGTGCGGCCAGGGCACCCGGGACGCGGTCCAGACCACCTGCTGCGAGCTCACGTCGTAACCCCAGGCCTCGCCGTTCGCGCCCTGGTCGAGACCCAGGGCCACACCGTTGCGCACCGCGAACAGCCCGGCCGAGCCGGCCACCGCCGACCCCGAGGCCCGGGCCAGCACCTGGCCGCTGGTCGGGTCGACCTCCAGCAGCGAGGTGCCCTGGGTGAGGTAGAAGCGCCCCTGCGAGGGGTCGGTGCTCTCCGGAACCACCCCCCGGAGCGACCAGAGCCAGAGCCCGGTCAGACCGTCGTAGGCGGTCACCCCGCTGTTCGAGGCGAACAGCACCACGTTGCTGACCACGCTGCTGAGCGTGCCGTGGAACGCGGTCGCGGCCGGCCGGACCACGTTCTCGACCCCGGTGGCCAGGTCGATCCGCCGCAGCGCCGTCACCGGCTGGCTGCCCAGGTAGCCCCCGGCCGCCACCGTCATGTACAGGTCGGAGCCGTCCACCTGCCAGGACTGGTCCGCCGCCCCGGTCGGCCGGCGCCAGCGCGCCTTCCCGGTGCTGTTGTCGAAGGCGGTGACCGCGCCCGGCCCGACCACCACCGTGGTCTGGGTGGTGGCCCACACCGCGCCGCCGAACCGGGTGGCCGAGTACCAGTGGTACTGCTGGCCGGTGGTGCTGCTGAACACGATCTCGGCCCGGGACGCCCCGCCCGGCCCGTACGAGACTCCGGCCGTGACCACGCCCGGCCAGACCCGGACCGACACGATGGCCGAGCCCGCCGGGAACCCGGGCAGTTCGTGGTCCCACTCGAGCTGGCCGGTGCTGGAGTTGTAGGCGCGCAGGCTCATGCCCACCCCGACCACGGCCAGGCCGTGCCCGACCGCCACGTAGGCCTGGCCGCTGACCGGGACGGTGCCGCTGAGCCCGGCACTGGCCGTCCAGGCGCCGGGCAGCTGGCGGGACCAGAGGATCTTGCCCGCGGTTCCCACCGGCCGGCAGTGAGTGCGGCAGGAAGTGGGCGACGGGACCGACGCCGACCCGATCACCGGGTACGGCACCAGGGCCACGGCCAGCAGGGTCGCGGCCAGCACCGCCCGCCGGGCCCAGGTGAACCGGCGGCCTTTGGCCCGGCTGGCGTTCCGCAGGCGCCGGACCCGGATGATGACGCGGGCCCGGGCGCGGCGGAGCGTCCGGGCGACTGAATCGCGCGCCACCACCCCGCCCTCCGTCCCGGCCCCCGGCCTGGTTGTGCCCGCCGGC
>DASXJM010000762.1:0-11806 GCA_036497405.1 Streptosporangiaceae bacterium
CCCTCGCAGTCGATGAAGAAGTAGTAGTTGCCCAGCCTGTTGCCGGTGGGGCGGGAGTGGATCGTGGTCAGGTTGACCCCGCGAACCAGGAACTCGGTCAGGATCTCGGTCAGCGCGCCCGCGTGATCGTGGGCCAGGAACGCGGCCAGTGTGGTCCGGTCGGCGCCGGTGGGCGCGGCCAGCGGGGCCGGCGGCCCCACCACCACGAACCGGGTGACCGCGTTCCCCCGGTCGCTGACCTCGGGCGCGAGCACCTCGAGGCCGTAGCGGGCGGCGGCGAACGCCCCGGCCAGGGCGGCGTCGATCGTGCCTTCGGAGACCAGCCGGGCCGCCTCGGCGTTGGAGGCGGTCGGCACCCATTCGGTGTCCGGCAGGTGCCCGGCCAGCCAGCGCCGGCACTGCGGCTGGGCCTGCGGGTGACCGCCCACCGTGCGCACCTCCGACAGCGGGGTGCCGGGCCGGCCGAGCAGCGCGAACGCGATCGGCAGTGGCACCTCGGCCCGGATCAGCAGGTCGCCGCCGGTGGTCAGGTCGTCCACGGTGGTGGTGACCACGCCCTCGACCGAGCTCTCGATCGGGACCACGGCGCGGTCGGCCGCCCCGGTCCGGACCGCGGCCAGCGCGGCCTGGATGGTCGGGTACGGGACCGGCTCGGCGCTCTCGGCCACGGCCAGGGAGCGAAAGGCCGCTTCGGTGAACGTGCCCTCCGGGCCCAGGTATGCGTAGCGCTCGGTCATAGTCCCCCGATGCTAGCGGTCTGGGTAAATATCCAGCCCGCTAGCGCCGACGCTAGAGAACGCTATAAAGACCTAGCGGAGGGTCGCGCCGCGTCTCAGCGGCGGGCGGAGCCCGCCGGGGCCAGGCGCACCGAAGGCGGTGCGGCCTGCTCCTGCTCCCGGGGCAGCCCGGTGCCCAGCCGGGCCGAACGCACGGCCTGCTCCTCTTCCGGGGAAAGCGGCTGGGTCCCGGCCCCGCCCAGCACCACCTTGGCGTAGGTCCGGGTCTCCGACCGGCCGTTGATCGAGCTGAGCACCACGCCGTCGCCGCCCGAGTTGAGCAGCGCGACCGAGAACGACAGCTGCCCGGTCATCTCGCGCAGCGCGTCGTAGCGCACGATGGCCAGGTCGCGCAGGGCCCGCGGGTCCACGGTGCCGCGTGATCCGACGCTGCCCTGAACCAGATCCGCGCACTCGGCCACGGCCCGGGCCGCGTGCTGGCGGGCGCTGATGGCCATCGCGATGCCGATCACGCCGATCAGGGGGCCCAGCACGAGGAGCAGATCTTTGATCACGCTGCGTACTATACCGATGACATTCTGTCTAGACCGGGAGACGCGTCAACGTCTCCGCCCTCGTCCGGCGCCTCCGGCGGCTCGTCGTCGCCGTCGCTGGCCGGCTCGCGGTCGGCCCCCGTCATCCGGGTCCGCGCGATGATCACGATCAGCACGGCGGCCGCGATCCCGAACGCCCCCTCGACCAGTCGGCTGACCACCCGCGGCACCGACCCATCATGCAGCAGCGACTGGCCCCACCAGGGCACCTTGAGGCCGAAAAACACCGCGGTGGCGGCCGCGGTCAGCACCCGGCCCAGCCGCCGCCCGTCCCCGGTCAGGGCGCCGATGGCCACCACCACCAGCAGGAAGTAGTGGATCCAGGCCACCGGCGAGATCAGCACCAGCAGCAGGGCCGTGACCGCGATCCCGGCCGTCTCCCAGTGCTGCCGGGCCAGCCGCCGGGCCAGCAGGAAGCCGGGCACCGCCACCGCCACCGCGATCAGCAGCCAGATCACCCCGGGGGCCTGGCCGGGCAGGAAGAACCGCAGCAGCAGCCCGCGCAGGGACTGGTTTTCGGTCCCGGCGTTGTCGCCCAGCCGGCCAGAGTCGAAGATGACGCTGGTCCAGTAGCGGTTCGAGTCCCGCGGCAGCAGCAGGAACGCGCCCACCGTCCAGGCCACCGCGGCCAGCACCGCGGTCCGGGCCGCCCGGCGGCGGCCGCTGACCCACAGGTAGATGATGAACACCCCCGGGACCAGCTTGATCGCGGTGGCCAGCCCGACCAGGGCCCCGCGCGGCCAGCGGGTCCGGACCGCCGCGCAGTCGGCCACCGCCAGCGCGGCCAGCACCGCGTCGACCTGGCCGAAGCGCATCTCGTCCTGCATCGGGAACAGGTAGGCCCCGACCCCGAACAACGCCGCGAACAGCACCCACCGCCACGGGCCGGCCCGGCGCAGCAGCGGCCGGAACGAGAAGCCGATGATCACCGCGAACGGCCCGTAGACGAAGGCGACCCAGACCAGCTGGGCGGCGGGCCAGGACATCATGGCCAGCGGGACCGCGAACACCGCCGCCACCGGCGGATAGGTGAACGGCAGCAGCTGCGGCGGCTGGGTCAGCACGCTGTAGAGCGGCTGGCCCTGCAGCACGGCCAGGCCCCCGGTCCGGTACACGTCCAGGTCGACCAGGCGCTGGTCGGGCGGGCTGGTCAGGTAGCCGTGCACGATCGGGAAGATCGCGGCCAGTGCCACCGCCCAGGCCAGCACGCCCAGCAGCTGGCCCTGGCGCGGCGACGGCCGCCAGCCCTTCAGCGCGCCGGTCATCCGGTCACCGGCTCGTCGGCAGGCTCGGGCGCCTGCGGAACCGCCCGCGCCGGCGGCCCGGCGGGCGCGGCCGGCCCCCGGCGCAGGCTCACGATCAGCCACACGATGACGATGGCCAGCACGGCCGGCGTCACCCCGGTCCGCACCACCGACTGCAGCCAGCCCAGCCCCGGCGGTATCACCACCCCCGCCACCCGCGCCGGCAGGTACCCCACCGCCAGCGCCGCCGTCCGGGCCAGCAGCAGCCAGTCCAGGCTGGACGCCGCCACCAGCGGCAGCAACGCCCAGGCCAGCCCGTCGTACCAGGGCAGCACGTACGGCCACGCCAGCAGCCAGGCCAGCGACAACGCCAGCGCCCCCCGCCCGGCCAGCCCGGCCAGATCAAAATCATCAATTGACCGAAGGTTGGTGGGCTGGACTTCCCGGGCCGGCCCGGGGCGCAGACCACGCCAGAGCAGGGCGGCCAGGACCACGGCCAGCACCACCGCCCCGGTCTTGACCACGTCGTCGGCGGTTGATTCGTGCATGACCAGGTGCAGCACGGTCCGGATGACCCGCCACGGCGAGCCGATCGAGACCATGCTGCTGGCCTGGACCGTCTGCCGGAAACCGTCGGCCCCGCCCACGGCCAGGGCCACCCCCGCCACCGCCGCGAACCCAACCGCCAGGCCACCCCCGACCACGGCCAGCCGCCGCCGGGCCACCCACGCCCCAGAAACCCCACCAGCCCCTTGCGCACCACGAGCTTCTTGCGCCTCACCGGCCACACGGGTCCCGCCAGACCAACTGGCCTGGAGTGCGGCCAGGGCCAGGCCCCCGCCGACCAGGGCCACCGTGATCTTGACCGCGAACCCCAGCCCGGCCAGCGCTCCGGCCGCGGCCGCCCACCCCGCGGCTGACCAGGCCGGGCGGCCGGCCACCCGGCTGAACACCGCGACCGCGGCCACGCCGAAGAAGATGGCCTGGCTGTCCACGTGCTGCCCGGCCACCAGGACCTGGAGCAGCAGCGGGTTGGCCGTCCACATGAGCACGGCCCGGGTCTGCCGGCTCCGGTCGCCGCGGCCCAGCCGGTGCAGGATCAGCCCGGTACCGGCGAAGGCGGCCAGGTTCAGGACGGACAGGACGAACACGGTCAGCCGGGCCGAGGTGCCGCCGATCAGCGAGGCCAGCGCCTGCCCGGCGGTGGCCACGACGCCGTAGTCCGAGGGGGTGGTCCGCCAGTCCTGCACGGCCCGGGCCACCGGGTCACCGAGCCGGGCCAGCACGTCGGGCCCGATGGCGTACGGGTTGTGCCCGGTGACGAGGATCCGGCCGTAGGCGGCGTAGCTGAGCGGGTCCGAGGAGCCGAACGGCGGAACCAGCGTGAGGGCCACCGCGGCCAGCAGCCCGGCCAGCAGCAGGGCCCGGATCGGCAGCGGCCAGCCGCGCCGGGTCGCGGACAGGGTCAGGGCCAGCCCGGCCGTGCCCGCCAGCAGCCCGGCGCCGGCCAGAGCCACGGCCAGGTAGGGCGACCAGTGGGCGTCGAACGCCCACGGCGGCTGGCCCGGCCGCCCGGGAAAGGGCGGCTCCATGATCGAGGGACCGGCCACCGCCACCGCGAACGTCAGCACGACGCTGAGGCCGGTCAGCGCGAGACCGGCCCGCCCGGCGCCAGCTGGGCCGGCACCGTTCGGCCGCAGCCTGGAGGCCGGCCGCGGGCTCATCGCCGCGTGGCCAGCGCCCTTGCGACGTCGGCCAGCTGCCGGGCCCGGTGCAGCTGAGAGCGCAGGTCGGTGCCGGTGGCGCGGTGGGCCAGCGGGACCTCGACCTCGGTGATTCGCAGGCCCTGCCGGGCCAGGTCGATGGTCAGGGCGGTCTCCACCCCGAACCCGGCCGCCAGCGGGCGGGCCGCCTCGAACGCGGCCCGGGTCAGGCAGCGCTGCCCATTGAGCGGCTGCGCCGGGGACCAGCCGATGGCCCGGCGGGTGCCACTGCTGGACAGCCCGACCACGACGCCGTGACCGCCCAGCTTGACCGTGGAGGAGAAGGCGGCGATGGTCATGTCGGCCTCGCCGCTGATGACCGGCTGGGTCAGCGGGGCCGCGAACGCGGCCGAATCGGCCAGGTCGGCGTCCAGGAACAGCAGGTGCCGCGGCTCGGCCCGTCCTTCGCTCTGGTCGAGCAGGCGGACCGCCTCGGCGCCGGTTTCCATGGCCGCGGCCTTGCCCCGGTTGCGGGGGTGCCGGGTCACCACGGCCCCGGCGTCGCGAGCGATGGCCCCGGTCCCGTCCACGGAGCCGTCGTCCACCACCACGACCAGGCTGGTGCCCGGCAGCTCGGCGGCCGCGGTCACGGTCGCGCGGATCCGCTGGGCTTCGTCCTTGGCGGGGATGACGACCGCTACATCGCCGTTCAGCATGGGCCCGATCCTAGGGCATCGGGCCACCTGGACTGGGGCTTACGCCGGTAAGGCCCTACGGTGCGCCCTATTGGCCGGAGGCGGCGACGGAGTCGTCGAGAACGGTGAACACCGAGTCGAGCCCGGTGACCTGAAGGATCTTGCGCACGGCGGCGCGGGGGGCGGCGAGCTCCAGCTGGCCGCCGCGCTCCTTGGCCCGGCGCAGCGAGGAGAGCAGCACGTTCATGCCGGTGGAGTCGCAGAACACGACACCGGACATGTCCACGATGACGCGCGCGGGGCGGTCGTCGGCCAGCACGTCCACCAGCTCGCGGTGCAGCCGCGGCGCGGTGTACAGGTCGATTTCGCCCGCCACGATCACAATGGTGTGATCACCCTGAGACCGGCTCGAGACATTGAGTTCCACGAGCGAACCATATCGTCATCCCGGTCCCCCTGCTATACACCTGCTCCGATCGGGAGACCAGGGCCGGAGGACCCGGGCTGCAGATCAGTACGGGTCGGGGGCTCGGTACTGGGCTGCGGGCCGGGCCGGGGCCCGGCTTCGGCGGCCGGCCGCTGATCGGGCAGCGCCACCGGCTCCCGGCTCACCGGACAGGTGAGGCCGCGCGGGCCACCCCGGTCGCTGCCCAGCTCGTACCCGGGGACCCGGGTGACCTCCAGGCCGGCCTCCTCCAGCCGGGCGCTGGTCTCGGCGTTACGCTCGAACGCGATGGCCCGGCCGGGCCCGGTGAGCAGGGTGTTGCCGCCGTCGTCCCACTGCCCGCGGCCCGGGGCCACCGGGCTCAGGCCGGTGTCGATGACCCGCAGCCGTTCGATCCCCATGGCCAGCGCGGCCGCTTCCAGGAACGGCCGCGGGTGCGAGACCCGCAGGCTCCCGGCCCGGCCGCCGGCCCCGCCCGGGCCCGGCCCGTCGGGACCGCCGCGGGCGGTGATGCTGCGGGCGGTCAGCGAGTAGGCCAGCGCCGGGTGCATGATCACAGCGTCGCCGCCGGCCATGGTGCAGATGGTGTCCAGGTGCCCGGCCAGCCGGTACTCACCGTCGGGGGCCAGTCCCGGCCGCGGCCCGATCGGCACGGCCAGCACGGTGTGCGCGAATCCGGCCGCGAACGCGCTCCGGGCCAGCCGTTCCACCGCCGCGGGCCCGGTCCGGCCGCCGGTGCCGATGGCGATCACCCCCGGGGCCAGCAGCAGCACGTCCCCGCCGTCCAGGGTCTCCGGGCCGGCCCGGTACAGCGCCTTGCGGCCGGTGAACATCGGGTGGTGGTCGTAGACCGCGCCGACCAGGCTGGCCTCCCGGCGCCGGGTCCGGCCGGGCGGGCTGGTCACCGCGACCCGGTCACCCACCCACAGGCTGGAGTCCCGGGTGAACAGCAGCCCGGGCAGCGGCTCGATCAGGTGGTCCTGCGGGCCGAGCAGCTGGTGGACGGCGCCCTGGCCGTCGCGGAATTCGTCCCGGGTCAGCCCGGTGATCAGCACTCGCGACAGCGCTTCCGGGTCCAGGCCGTCCAGGTGGGACCGGAGCTGGCCGTCCAGTTCGGCCCCCAGCTGGGAGCCGTCCAGCACCGCCGCCACCACCTGGTCCCGGGCCGACAGGAATTCCAGCACGTCCTGCAGCAGCTCCGTGAGATACAGCACATCCACGTCGTGGTCGCGCAGGGCCCCGGTGAACTGATCGTGCTCCTGCTGGGCCCGGCTCAGCCACGGCACCCGGCCGAACGGGAACTCGGCGCAGTTACCCGGCGTGATCCGGTTCAGCTCGGCGCCGGGCCGGTGCACCAGCACCGTCCGGAGCCGCCCGACCTCGGTGTCCGTCCCGTGACCGCCTCGCATGGTGTCCCGCCCCCGCCCCGCCGTGCCCCTCGCCGGGTCCGGAACCCGCGCGTGCGCTCGGAAGAGTTATCACCACTTCAGCAGTGAGTTACCCCTCAGCTACAGAATGTTTATGTGTGGCGGCCACCTCGGCCGCCGCGACCGGCGGAGCCGGAGGACGCTCGGCCACCGGCACCGCGGGCACGGGCGGGGCCGACAGCAGCGCCCACACGGTGGTTTCCCCGTTGTCGCGCAGCACGCCCCAGTGGTCGGCGAGGGTCTCCACGATGCCGAGGCCACGCCCACCGGGCGCTCCCGGTGCGGGCTCGGTGACGTGCGGCAGCGGACCGTCACCGGCGTCACTCACCGCGACCCGCACCGCCTCGTGGTCGACGCTCCAGGTCACCCGGACCAGCGCGCCCGGCAGCGGGGCCGCATGCCGGATCGCGTTGCTCAGCAGTTCGGTGACGATGAGGGCGGCGTCGCCGACCGCCGCCTCGTAGATGCCCGCGGCAGCCAGGTCAGACACCAGGCGGTGACGGGCCTCAGCGACGCTGGACGGGGTGTACGGGAGCAGTACCGCCGCCGATGGACCCACCTCCTCGCACGCCTGTTCCGCCCCGGCCATCGAAGAACCCGGTACGAGCGGAAAATGCCCCGCGGGCGAGTCCCGGAAACCGTAACGGTCACATTTTGTAGCCAGCCTGGAAAACCCCGGGCACCGAACCGGGCCACGGGGCGAATATGGGCCACATACCGTGACAGCTCGTATTCGGGATGGCGGCGGAAAGGTAATGACACGCCGGTCCCGCCGAGCCCTTAGGCTTGCGGTATCCCGGAATGCGAGAGCGAGGAAGGCCGTGGCTGAGAAGCCGATGGTGGTCGTCGACGACCTGCACATCGTTTATCGCGTTTACGGCGCGGGCGGCAACAAGGGCACCGCGGCCACGGCGCTGATGCGCATGCTCCGCCGCCAGAACCGGCCCGGCCTGCGCGAGGTGCACGCCATCCGCGGCATCTCGTTCGTGGCCAACCGCGGCGACGCGGTCGGGATCATCGGCCGCAACGGCTCCGGGAAGTCGACCCTGCTGCGGGCGATCGCGGGCCTGCTGCCGCCGGAGAGCGGCACGGTCTACACCACCGGCGAGGCCTCCCTGCTCGGCGTCAACGCCGCCCTGCTGGACGACCTGACCGGTGAGCGCAATGTGGTGCTGGGCTGCCTGGCCATGGGCATGTCCCCGCAGGAGGTCAAGAGCCGGTACCAGGACATCGTGGACTTCTCCGGGGTGGGCGACTTCATCGACCTGCCCATGCGCGCCTACTCCAGCGGCATGGGCTCCCGGCTGCGGTTCGCCATCGCCTCGGCCAAGAGCCACGACGTGCTGCTCATCGACGAGGCCCTGGCCACCGGCGACGCCCCGTTCCGGACCAAGAGCCACAAGCGGATCGAGGAACTGCGGCAGGAAGCCGGCACCGTGTTCCTGGTCGCCCACAACCTGGGTGAGGTCGAGGAGACCTGCAACCGGGTCATCTGGCTCGAGCGCGGCGAGATCATCATGGACGGCGACGATGTGCCCGGCATCATCGACGCCTACCTCAAAGCCTCCGGCGGCGACCGCCGCACCCGCCAGCCCGTCTGAGCAGTGCTGGCCTCGGGGGCACAAGCCCCCCAGACCCCCCGGGGCTACGCCCCATCAGGCCGGAACCGCGCTGGCGTCCTGCAGGATCAGGCGCATGATCGTGCCGCCGGTGTCCCGGGTGCGCGCGTCGACCTCGCCGCCCTGGGCCACGGCCAGCCGCCGCACGATGAAGAGCCCGATGCCGATGCCACCGAACCGGCGGCGGTCCCCGGCCTCGCCCTGGAAGAAACGCTCGAAGATGCGCTCGTGGTCGCCGTCGGCGATCCCGATGCCCTCGTCCTCGACGGTGACCTCGATGCGGCCGCCGCCGGCGTGGGCCCGGACCACCACCTCACCGCCCTGCGGCGAGTACTTGAACGCGTTCTCCAGCAGCTGGCCGACGATGATGTCGGTGGCCATGGTGTCGCCGTAGGCCGCGGGCAGGTCGTCGGCGATGGCCGCGGTCAGGGTGTGCTTGTCCGACAGCGGCCGGAACGCGACCACCGTGGCCTTCAGCAGCGCGGCCAGGTCGAACGGCCCGTTGCGCACCGGCAGCTGGTCGGCGCCGGCCCGGGACCCGAGCAGGAGCTGCTCGACCAGGCGGCCCAGCGAGCCGGCCCGCTCGGCGATCGTCCGCACCGCCGCCTTCCGGTCGGCGTCGGTCAGCTGGTCCCAGCGGTTGGCCAGGGTGCTGGCGAACCCCTGGACCACGGTGATGGGCGTGCGCAGCTCGTGGCTGGTGGTGGCCAGGAACAGGTCCTTGGCCTCCTCCAGCTCCTTGGCCGCGGTCACGTCACGGAAGTCGATGACCCGCTCGTCCGTGCCGGCCAGGGCGGTGCACAGGACGTCGAGCCAGCGCCCGTTGGGCAGCCGGTGGGTCAGCTTCGCGCCCGGTTCCGGCTCCTCGAACGGCGGCCGCTTGCCCATCACGTCGTCGCCGGTGACGCCGGTGAGCCGGTGCGCGGCCGGGTTCCACTGCCGGACCAGCCCGTCGCCGTCCAGCACGGCGATGCCGTCGGCGCTGCCGTCGATGACCGCGCGCTCGTGGGCCCGCTGGCGGATGGCCTCCTCGAACGCCATGGCGTTGGTCAGGGCCACTCCGGCGTGCCCGGCCAGCAGCTCGAGCAGCTCCAGCTCGACGTGGGACAGGTTGCGCCGGCTGTACAGCGCGTACAGCGCACCGTAGGGCTGCTCGCCCACGTGCGACAGGCTGAGCGCGATCGTGTGCAGGCCGGGCAGCGCGGACCAGATCAGGTCGTCGAAGCCACCGGAATCGCCGGTGGTCATCATCACCGTCTTGCCCGACTTCATCAGGTCCCCGACCAGGCTGCTGGCCAGGTCGGCGGTGCGTCCGCGCAGGTGATCCGGCAGCCCCGACGTGCTGACCAGCCGCAGCCGATCACCTTCGATGATCACGAAACCACCCGCGTCCGCGCCCGTCAGCTCGCGCAGGCTGGCCGCGATGCGGTCCAGGACCGAGCCCAGGTCGCGCTGGGCGTTCATGTCGGCCACCACGTCACCCAGGCGGCGGACCACCCGGACCCGCTCGGCCATGTAGTGCCGGGCCACGTCGTCCTCGCCGACCTGATGGCAGACGTTGACCCAGCCGGTCACCTCGCCGTCGGCGGCGATCAGGGCGCTGGTGTCGATGCGCAGATCCAGCGCGGTGCCGTCCTTGCGGATGCGCCGGGTCGCGAACGAGATCTGGCCGCCGCCCCGGACCCGCTCCAGCACCGCGTTGTGCTCGGCCTTGAGCTCCTCGGGGATGATCGGCGCCTCCAGGCCGACCATTTCCGGCGCGGTCCAGCCGAACATCCGCTCCGCGGCCGGGTTCCACAGCAGCACGGTGCGGTCGGTACCGAACGCGACGATCGCGTCGGCCGCGCACTCGATGACCGCCCGCGCCGTCGCGTCGACCCGGCCCGTCTGGGGCGCCGGGGCCGTGACACTGACCCGGCTCGTGACCTCCGCTGGCTCCATCACCACCCCATCATGGTGCCATCAGAGCACCGCCCCAGGTCAGGAGAACAGTACGCCCGGGTTGAACAGACCGTCGGGATCGAGCGCTGACTTGATCGTGCGCATGACCGATCGCTCCTCTGGCGTCCGGTTCAGGGCCGCCCACGGCACCTTGGCCCGGCCGATGCCGTGCTCGGCCGAGATCGTGCCGCCGTGCGCCGCGGCCAGCCGCAGCACGGCCTCGTCCACCGCCTGGTCATCGGGGGCGGGCCCGAGCACGTTCACGTGCAGGTTGCCCAGTCCGACGTGGCCGAAGACGATGGCCGTGGCCGCCGCCCCGGCCGCGGCGCTGGCCACGGTCTCGTCCAGGGCGGCGCGGAACGCGGCCAGCCGGGCCACCGGCACCGCGATGTCCAGCTTGTGCGGGATCCCGGCCGCGCTGATCGACTCGGTGTGCCGTTCCCGGTAGGCCCACAGGGCCGCCGACCCGGCCCGGTCCAGCGCGACCGCCGCGTCGGCCAGGGCCGGGATATCGGCCAGTTGCCCGGCCTGCTCGGGCGGCCCCACCGCCTCGACCAGCAGGTAGGACGGCCAGGCCCGGGGCCGCGGGGCGGGCAGGCCGGTGTGGGCCAGCACCAGAGCCAGCCCGGCCGCCTCGAAGTACTCGACGGCCAGCACCCCCGGCACCCGGGCCCGGATCTCGGCCTGGGCGGCGGCGGCGGCCTCGATGCCGTCCAGCCCGGCCAGCAGGGTGACCGCGTGGGGTTCGGCGGGCCGCAGCCGCAGCCGGGCGGTGGTGACCACCGCCAGCGTGCCCTCGCTGCCCGCCAGCAGCTGAGTCAGGTTGTAGCCACTGTTGTCGGCCTCGACCCCGTCCAGCCGGGAAATGACCCGGCCGTCGGCCAGCACGGCTTCCAGCCCGGCCAGCTGGGCCCGGGTGGGGCCGTAGCGGAGGGCGTGGATCCCGCCCGCGTTGGTGGCGATCGTCCCGCCGACCGTGGCCGACTCCCGGGAGGCCAGGCTGACCCCGTACTCGAGCCCGGCCGCCTGCGCGTGCCCGCGCAGCTCAGCGATGGTGACGCCCGCCCCCGCGGTGACCTGCCCGGCCAGCGTGTCCACCGGGTCCAGCCGCCGCAGCCGCCGGGCCGACAGGACCACCCCGCCCCGCGACGGCACCGACGCCCCGACCAGCCCGGTGTTGCCGCCCTGGGGCACGATCGGAACCTGGTGCCGGGCACAGATCCGGACCACGTCGGCGACCTGTCCGGTGCTGCCCGGCCGGGCCACACACTGCGCGCGGCCCTGGTACCGGCGGCTCCAGTCGGTGGTGTAGCCGGCCATCAGTTCGGGGTCGGTGAGCACGTGTCCGGCTCCGATCGCCGCCGCCAGCTCAGGTACCAGATCGCCCATGCCGTCCAGGCTA
>DASXJM010000763.1:0-2781 GCA_036497405.1 Streptosporangiaceae bacterium
TGGCCTACGACGGCACGGACTTCTCCGGCTGGGCCACCCAGCCCGGCCGCCGCACGGTCCAGGGCGAGCTGGAGGAGGCGCTGGGCCGGATCCTCCGGCTGCCCGAGCCACCCCACCTGACCGTGGCCGGCCGCACCGACGCGGGCGTGCACGCCGAGGGCCAGGCCGCGCACCTCGACGTGCCCCGGGCGGCCTGGGCCGAGGTCACCCCGGATCGCGTCCTGTGGTCACTGGCCGGTGTCCTGGCCCCGGACGTGCGCGTGCGCGCGCTGACCGAGGCGCCCCCCGGGTTCGACGCCCGCTTTTCCGCGCTCTGGCGCCGGTACCGCTACCGGGTGTGTGACACGCCCGCGGCCGCCGACCCGCTCCGCCGCCGGGACACCCTCTGGCACCCGCGCTCGCTCCGGTTGGAACGAATGAACGCCGCGGCCGGCCCGCTGCTGGGCGAACACGATTTTGCCGCCTTCTGCCGTCGCCGCGAGGGGGCCACCACGGTCCGCCGGCTGCTCCGGCTGGACTGGTCCCGCGACTCCGGCGGGGTGGTGGTGGCCACCGTGGTGGCCGACGCCTTCTGCCACAACATGGTCCGGTCGCTGGTGGGGGCGCTGGTCGCCGTGGGGGAGGAGCGCCGTGACCTGGGCTGGCCCCGCCAGATGTTGTCGGCTTCGGTCCGCGACGGCGCGGTGCACGTGGCCCCGGCCCACGGACTGTGCCTGGCCGAGGTGCGCTACCCGCCGCCCGCGCAGCTGGCGGCCCGGGCCGCCGCGACCCGCCGGGTCCGGCCCGCGCCGCCGGTGAGTTAGCTCTTCTTCGAGGCCGACGCCGAGGCTGAAGCCGACGCCGAGCCCTGCGGGTGGCCGTTGACCATCCGGTTGCTGAGCGCGATGTTGGCGCTGCCGGAGATGAGGTTGGCCGAGAACTGCTCCAGCTGGTTCCGCTGGCTGTCGGTGGTGGGCGCCTTCAGGTTGGTGAACTCGGCCCAGATCAGGATCAGGTAGTGACCCTTGAACTCGGCCTGCACCACGCCGGTGCCCTGGCTCAGGTTCTTGGTCGGGCCGGTCTTGCCGTTCAGCGGGGTCACGAAGTCGGTGGACCCGGAGGCGTTGCCGGCCTTGGCCGCGTTGTTGGAGTCGGTCAGGTTGACCACGCCGATTGTGCCCATCATCTTCTGATCGCTGGACACGTAGCTGGCCCGGACCACCTGGTTGCAGCCGTAGGCCTTGGCCGCCTTCTGCAGCTGGCTGCCGAACAGGGCCGAGTTGCAGTTGGTGTCGGCCCGGTCGGTGGTCCGCTGGAACGAGCTGTTGTTGATCTCGAACTGGGCCGGGTACAGCTCGGCCGCGGTCAGCGCCGTGCCGTCGGTGGCCCGGCTGGTGATGAAGCCCCACTTGCCGTACTTGGACCCGGGCGCGGTGGCCGAGGCCGTCGGCGCGGGCAGCTTGGGCGCGGTCACGCCCGCCCCCGCGGGCCCGGCGTTGTCCGACTTCCCGGTCAGGAAGGTGTACGCGGTGGCGCCGAGCGCGGCCACCACGACCGCCCCGGCCCCGGTCAGCAGGATCACCTTCATCTTGGAGCCGCGCCCGCGGGTGCCACCGCCACCGCCGCGGCCGCGGCGCCGCCGTGACGGGTCACTGCCGTCGTCTATCTCGTCTGTCTCGTCCCGGCCGTAGTCCCGGGGGTCGAGGTCCTGGCTGGCGTAGCGCCGGTCGTCGTAGCCGGGGAAGTCGGAGTTCTCCCAGCCGGCCACGGTCGGGGAGCCGCCGCCCATCGTCTGAGGCCCACCGGCCGCGGGCTGAGGCCCGGTCCGGCGCCCCTGGTGGAAGTGCCCCTGCTCGTCCCACTGGCCGTAGGGCGCGTCCCACTGCCCGCTGCCCTCACCCCAGGGCTGCGGCTCGCCGTCGGCCTGAGCCCACTCGCCGGTCTGGCTGGCCGCCCACTCGCCGGTCCGTCCGGGCTCGCCCCAGTCGCCGCCCGCCTGGCCCTGCCAGTGGTCGCCGCCGGGAGCGTCGTTCCAGGAGTCGAAGTCGCCTTGCGGGTACACCGGGTTCGGCTGGCCGGGCGCGGGCGGATAGCCCCGCGCGGGCCCGCCCTGCGGCTGTGGCCCGGTCTCGTGGCTGGCGTAGGTGGTGTCCCCGTAGCCGGCCTCTTCGTCCCACGGCGCCGCGGCGTACTGCTGGCCCGGCCAGTCTTCCGGCGCGCGAGAGCCTTCAGTGCCTCGGTGTCCCATAAAAATGAGGTTATCGTCCCTCTGGGACTCAGCAAGGTGGTCGCGATATTTTTCCGTTACATTTAGCAACTGGGTGCTCTCGCACTGTTCGAAGCCCCAGCTTTCCCATCGCTTTGCCAAGCACCCTGAACTCCGAGTATTCTTGGCATTCGCGTCCATGTGTTGTGTGAGCATGCACGTGACGTCCGGTCAGGCGTATGCGCCCCGGGCGTGGCCAGTGCAGCGGTCTGGTTCTCCACTTCAGAGTTCTGGTGACTGCGGCGCGGGTTCCTGACCAAAGTCCCACATGCGAAAGGCACGACTGTGCGTACGTACAGCCCGAAGGGCAGTGACATCACGCGGCAGTGGCACGTCATTGACGCGTCCGATGTCGTACTCGGCCGGCTGGCCAGCCAGGTGGCCGTGCTGCTGCGCGGCAAGCACAAGCCGATCTTCGCCCCGCACGTGGACACCGGTGACTTCGTGATCGTCATCAACGCGGACAAGGTCGCGCTCAGCGGTAACAAGCTGGAGCAGAAGCGGGCGTACCGGCACTCCGGGTACCCGGGCGGCCT
>DASXJM010000764.1:0-5013 GCA_036497405.1 Streptosporangiaceae bacterium
GGTGGTCGCGCTGGATGGCGGCCAGCCGCCACTTGTCGGTGAACAGGGCCAGCAGGGCCCCGTCCAGGCGGCGGGTCAGCACCTCGGTGCCGCGCACCCCGGCCAGCCCGGCCACGCCCTCGGCGTCGGTCCGGCGGGCCAGCGTGTAGCTGAGGTGCTCCAGCTCGGCGCGGGCCCCGAATTCGTGCTCGAGCCGGTTCTGCACCACGTCGAACTGCAGCGGCCCGACCGCGGCCAGCACCGGGGCCTGGTCGCCGCGCAGGTTCGAGGCCAGCACCTGGACCACGCCCTCGGTGGCCAGCTGGTCGATGCCCTTGCGGAACTGCTTGTGCTTGCTGGCGTCCTTGCTGCGGACCACCGCGAAGTGCTCGGGGGCGAAGCTCGGGATGGGCGGGAACTCGACCGGCAGCTCGTCATAGAGGGTGTCGCCGGGCCGCAGCGCGGTCGCGTTGACCAGCCCGATCACGTCGCCGGGGTAGGCCACGTCCACCGTCTCCCGCTCGGCCCCGAACATCGACTGGGCATACTTGGTCGCGAACGGGCGGCCGGTGGCGGCGTGCGTGAGCACCATGCCGCGCTCGAACCGGCCCGAGCAGACCCGGACGAAGGCCACCCGGTCCCGGTGGTTGCGGTCCATGTTGGCCTGCACCTTGAACACCAGGCCGGAGAACGGCGCGTCGACCGGGCGCGGCTCGTCCTTGATGTCGGCCCGCGGCGCGGGCGGCGGGGCCAGGGCGATCAGGCTCTCCAGCAGCCGCCGGACCCCGAAGTTGGGCAGGGCCGCCCCGAACAGCACCGGCGAGGACTCACCGGCCAGGAACGACTCCAGGTCGACGTCGGCGCCGATCTCGGTCAGCAGGTCCAGTTCCTCGACCGCGGTGGTGTACTCGGCCCCGAAGCGCTCGGCCGCCTCGTCGGCGGTCAGGTGCTCCTCGATGGCCCGGTCGGCGCCGCCCGGGGTCCGGGTGAACGCGGTGAACTCGCCGGTGTCCCGGTCGATCAGCCCGCGGAATTCACCGGCCACCCCGACCGGCCAGTTGAGCGGGGTCGGCCGGAGCCGGATCCGCTGCTCGATCTCGTCCAGCAGTTCCAGCGGCTCGCGGCCGGGCCGGTCCCACTTGTTGACGAAGGTGATGACCGGGATGTGCCGGTTGCGGCAGACGTCGAACAGCTTCAGGGTCTGCGGCTCCAGGCCCTTGGCCGAGTCCAGCAGCATGATCGCGCAGTCGACGGCCTCCAGCACCCGGTAGGTGTCCTCGGAGAAGTCGGCGTGACCGGGGGTGTCGAGGAGGTTGAGGACCATGTCGTCGTAGTCGAAGCGCAGCGCGGCCGAGGTGATCGAGATGCCGCGGTCCTTCTCCATGGCCATCCAGTCCGAGGTGACCCCGCGCCGTCCGGCCTTGCCGTGCACCGCGCCCGCCTGGGTGATCGCCGACGCGTGCAGGGCCAGCGCCTCGGTGAGGGTCGACTTGCCCGCGTCCGGGTGGCTGATCACCGCGAACGCGCGCCGACGTCCGGCTTCGGCCTCGACTTCGGTTCCGGCCGGACGCTGGTGCGCCTGCTCTCCTTGCTCCACCAACGTCACTTGCGGCCGCGCTCCCTTATCGTCTGAGCCCACACGGGCAACCCGCGCGAGTCTATGGTCACGCAGGTGTAACACGAGAATCGGCTCGCAAAATTTCATATTGAAGGTCACGCCCCCGGCTCCCCACCTCGACGGGCGTCCGAGGTGGCCGGGCAGCCCGACGACGGGTTCAGCCCGGCTTGCGGGCCTCGATCAGGAAGCGCACCGAGGTGGCCAGGAACGGGCCGTCCCGCTCGATATGCTCGTGCAGGGCCAGCAGCCGGTCCCGGTACCCGGCCACGGTGAAGCCGGGCACGATCCAGACCACCTTGCGCAGGAACACCACTACCGCGGCCACGTCGTAGAACTCCATCCGGCCCCGGAACTGGCGCAGGTCGACCAGGTCCAGGCCCGCCCGCTCGGCCGCGCGCACCGACCACTTCGGGTCCCGGCTCGGGTCATCGGGACCGTGGTGGGGATAGGCGGCGCCCAGCATGAACTGGCTCAGCTCGCCCACCGACGGGTGCCCCACGTCCTGGGAGAAGTAGGTGCCGCCTGGCCTGAGCACCCGGGCCACCTCGTCCCAGCGCACGGTGACCGGATGCCGGCTCACCACCAGGTCGAAGGACGCATCCGGGAACGGCAGGTCGCTGCCGGGCTCGGGCACCGCGACCACCCGGGCTCCCAGCTGGGCCAGGTTGTGCCGGGCCACGGCCAGGCTGGGCGGCCAGGACTCGGTGGCCACCAGCGTGGCCGGCGCGGCCGGAATCGTGGCCAGCACCTCGCCGCCGCCGGTCTGCAGGTCGAGGGCGGCCGCGCCGGGCGTTCCGGCCAGCGCGGCCATCCGGCCCCCGAGCAGGTGGGCGTACCCCCACGGCGGGCGTTCCTCGGTGGCGCGACCCTGGAACCAGGAGAAGTCCCAGCCCTCGACGGGTACGGACTCACCCTCGGCGATCAGGTCCTCGAAGCTGGCCACCAGGCGAGTCTGCCGGTCACCCCGGCGATGGCGCCAGTCAATTCGGCTCCGGAGCCCGGACCGCCGGGTGGGCGGCGATGAACGCCACCATGCGCCGGTTGAGCTCGTCGAGCCGGTCGAAGCCGCCGTGACTGCCGGGCACGATGACCACCTTGGCCTGCGGCATGGCCGCGCCCCGGTCCCGGGCCTGGTCCGGGGTGATGAGGGCGCTGCGGGCACCGGTGACGAGCAGGACCGGGACGGTGATGGCCCGTAGCTCGTCGTCGCTGAGGACGGCCGGGAACTTCGGCTCCATCCGGAAGCCGCGGCTGCCCGCCCACATGAGATCGATCAGCTCCGGCCTGAGCATGAACGGGAGGTCCAGCCACCGGGCCAGCCGCCGCCGCAGCGGCATCGGGGTCTTGGTGGCCAGCCCGCTGATCGCGAGCCACCACCAGAACCGGGCGTCGACCTTGGTCAGCCCGGCCGGGTCGAGCAGGGTGAGGGAGGCGACCCGCCCGGGCGCGCGGATGGCCTGGTTCAGGGCCACCCAGCCGCCGTAGGACACCCCGACCAGATGGGCCGGACCGTTGCTGAGCTGGCCGAGCAGCTCGTCGAGCCAGGCCGCGCTGGCGTCGGGGCGGGCGATCGGGGCCCGGGCCACGCTCGGGTTCGGGTCGCCGGGGATGTCGATGACGTACACCGGCCCGGCCTCGGCCAGGGCCTGCACGTGCAGGGCGCCGTAGGCGGCGTTGTACCCGGCCGGCGGGAGCAGGACGATCGGCGTCCCGTCGGCCCGGGGCCGGTAGGCGTGGACCCGGGTCGTCGTGGTCGCCGTCTCGGCATCGAACTCCTCGTACGGCTGGGGCCACAGGGTGAAGGCCCGGTCGTAGGCGGCCATGAACTTCTCCCGGGCCGCGTCACTCACCCACGTCCCCGGCTCGGCCTTGGGTGTCAGCATGATGCCTCCTCGGTTGCGGCTCGCTCCCCCAACACCCCCGCGCACTCCCCCGCTCCGCCGGCGCACCCCTTCGTCGCCGGCCCCCCGCTCCGCCGGCGCCCCCTTCCGCGCACTTTTGATGGTACAGATGTACCATCAAGAATGGAAGGCAGCGGCCGACGAGTACGGTGAGCGGGTGCCGAAGCTGGTTGACCACGAGGAACGCCGCCGGCAGATCGCCGCGGCCCTGCTCCGCGTGGCCGCGGCCCGGGGCCTGCACCAGACCGGCCTGCGCGAGGTCGCGGCCGAGGCCGGGCGGTCGGTTCGGCTCATCCAGTACTACTTCGGGACCAAGGAGCAGTTGCTGCTCTACGCCACCCAGTACCTGGCGGCCCAGCTCAGCGACCGGGTCCGGGCCCGGATCGCGGCCGTGGGCGGGGCCGGCGCCGGGCCGCGGGCGGTCATCGAGGCGATCCTGGCCGAGGCGCTGCCGGACGATGAGGACAGCCGGGAGTTCAACGTCATCTGGACCTCGTACCTGGCCCTGTCCCTGACCGATCCCGGGCTGACCATGGGCCCACTGGCCCGGGGCTCGGACGTCGTCGTCGACGTCATCGCGGCCCAGCTGCGCACGGCCCAGGCCGACGGCCAGATGCCGGCCGGGCTGGACCCCGGGCTGGAGGCGACCAGCCTGGTCGCCCTGTCGGCCGGGCTGGGCACCAGCGTCCTGGTCCGAGACCGCGACGCCGGCCAGGCCTGGGCCGTCCTCGGCTACCAGCTGGACCGGCTGCTGCCCCAGGCCTGACTGGACCCGGGCCTGACTGGATAGCGGGTGACCAGGAACCGCTGGCGAATTACTCGTCGGTAACAAATAATACGACCAGGGTGCGGGCGAACCGGGGAAGGCGGAAGGGCATGGCCGACAGCGATGTCATCGTGATCGGAGCCGGGCTGGCGGGCCTAGTCGCGACCGCGGAACTGGCCGACGCCGGACGGCGGGTGCTGCTGCTGGACCAGGAGCCGGCCTCGAACCTCGGCGGCCAGGCGTTCTGGTCGTTCGGCGGCCTGTTCCTGGTCGACTCGCCGGAGCAGCGCCGGTTCGGCATCAAGGACTCGTTCGAGCTGGCTCGCCAGGACTGGCTGGGCAGCGCCGGGTTCGACCGCGGCGTCGACGATCCCGCGGGCCAGGACTACTGGGGCTACCGGTGGGCCGAGGCCTACCTGGCCTTCGCGGCCGGCGAGAAGCGGGCCTGGCTGCACGGCCAGGGCGTGCGCTGGGTGCCGCTGGTGGGCTGGGCCGAACGGGGCGGCTACCTGGCCGACGGGCACGGGAACTCGGTGCCGCGCTTCCATGTGACCTGGGGCACCGGGCCGGCCGTGGTGGCCCCGTTCGCGCGCCGGGTCCGCGCGGCCGTGTCCGAGGGGCGGGTCCAGTTCCGGTTCCGGCACCGGGTCGACGGGCTGACCGTCACCGACGGCGCCGTCGACGGCGTGCGCGGCACGGTGCTGGAGCCCAGCTCGGCCGGCCGGGGCTACGCCAGTTCCCGGACCGCG
>DASXJM010000765.1:0-1847 GCA_036497405.1 Streptosporangiaceae bacterium
GGCGGCGGGGCCTGCCCCTGCTGGAGCCCGAGCGGGCGGCGGTGGCCTTCCGGCAGCTGCTGGACGACGGGGAGATCCAGGCCACGGTGGCGGACGTGGACTGGGCGCCGTTCGCCCAGACGTTCACGTTGCGGCGGCGCAGCCCGCTGATCGAGAACCTGCCCGAGGTCCGCCAGGCCCTGGCCGACGCGGCCGCCGAGACGGCGGGCGACGGGCCCGGGGCCGATGCGGGCACGGCCCTCGGGCGGCAGCTGGCCCAGGAGTCCCGGGCCGATCAGGACCGGCGGCTGACCGCCCTGGTCCGGGCCGAGGCCGCCGTGGTGCTGGGACACGCCTCGGGCGAGGCGGTGGAGGCGGGCCGGGCGTTCAGCGAGATGGGGTTCGACTCGCTGACCGCGGTGGAGCTGCGGAACCGGCTGAACACCGCCAGCGGCCTGCGGCTGACCGCGACGCTGCTGTTCGACTACCCGACCCCGCTGGCCGTGGCCGAATTCCTGCGCACCCAGCTCGCCGGCGTCCCCGCGGCCGGCCCCGCCCTTCCCGAGGTGCGACGCGGCTCCGCGGACAACGAGCCGATCGCCCTGGTCGCGATGGGCTGCCGGTTCCCCGGCGGCGTGCACGACCCCGAAGCCCTGTGGGAGCTGCTGGCCGGCGGCGGGGACGCGGTGGCGGGCTTCCCGGCCGACCGCGGGTGGGACACCGACGCCCTGTATGACCCCGACCCCGATCATCCCGGCACCTCCTACGTCCGGTCGGGCGGCTTCCTGTACGACGCGGCCGAGTTCGACCCGGGGTTCTTCGGGATCAGCCCCCGCGAGGCCATGGCCATGGATCCCCAGCAGCGGCTGCTGCTGGAAGTGTGCTGGGAGGCGGTGGAACGGGCCGGGATCGACCCGCGGGCGCTGCGCGGCAGCCCGACCGGAATCTTCGTCGGCGCGTCCCCGTCCGGCTACGGCGAGGGCCTCTTGGAAGAACTCGAAGGGCACCTGCTGACCGGGACGGCGACCAGCGTGCTGTCCGGCCGGGTGTCCTACCTGCTCGGCCTCGAAGGCCCAGCGGTGACCGTGGACACCGCGTGCTCATCGGCCCTGGTCGCCCTGCACCTGGCCTGCCAGGCGCTGCGGGCCGGGGAATGCGAGATGGCGCTGGCCGGCGGCGCGGCCGTGCTGGTCACCCCGGCCGTGTTCGTGGGCTTCAGCCGCCAGCAGGGCCTGGCCGCGGACGGCCGGTGCAAGGCGTTCGCCGCGTCCGCCGACGGCATGGGCATCTCCGAGGGAGCCGGCGTCGTGCTGCTGGAACGGCTGTCGGACGCGGTCCGGAACGGGCATCCGGTGCTGGCTGTGGTGCGGGGCAGTGCGGTGAACCAGGATGGGGCGTCCAATGGGCTGACCGCGCCGAATGGGCCGTCTCAGCAGCGGGTGATCCGGGCTGCGCTGGCCTGTGCGGGGTTGTCGGCCGGTGAGGTTGATGCGGTGGAGGCGCATGGGACGGGGACGACGCTGGGGGATCCGATTGAGGCGCAGGCGCTGCTGGCTACCTATGGTCAGGGCCGGCCGGAGGATCAGCCGTTGTGGCTGGGGTCGGTGAAGTCGAATATCGGGCACGCTCAGGCGGCGGCCGGGGTGGCCGGGCTGATGAAGATGGTGCTGGCGTTGCAGCATGGGCTGTTGCCGGCCACGTTGCATGTGGATGAGCCGTCCCCGCACGTGGACTGGTCGGCGGGAGCGGTCCGGCTGCTGGCCGAAGCGGTTCCGTGGGCGGCTGGTGAAGGGCGCCCGCGCCGGGCCGGCGTCTCCGCGTTCGGGATCAGCGGGACCAATGCCCACGCGATCATCGAAGAAGCACCG
>DASXJM010000766.1:0-2841 GCA_036497405.1 Streptosporangiaceae bacterium
CCGCCGCCGGCGTAGCCGCGCGAGCTCATCGACGGCTGGCAGCGCTCGCAGGCGTCGAAGTCCTGCCGGTTGACCCGGTCGAACAGCTCGACCGAGGCGGACAGATCCTGGCCGCCCGCCACCACCGCCGGGTCGAACAGCCAGTCGCATTCGACCACGGTCCGGTCGGCGGCGACCGGGAACATCCGGTGCGCGATCACGTGGTCCGGGACCAGGTTGAGGAAGACCTGGGGCCGGACGGTGATGGCGAAATAGCGCCGGTCCTGCTCGGCGGCCAGGGCGGCCAGCCGGCCGAAGCCGGGCCGCCCGTCGACCGTGAAGCCCTGGACCCCGTCGGCGAACTCGGCCCCGTGGCCGACGAAGTACTGGGCCGCGTAGCCCTGGGCGAACTCGGGCAGCACCGCGACCAGTTCCGGGTGAATGCTGGCGCAGTGGTAGCACTCCATGAAGTTCTCGACCAGCAGCTTCCAGTTGGCGGCCACGTCGTAGCGGATCCGCCGCCCCAGCTCCAGCCGGTCCAGCCCGTAGCGGCCGATACTGTCCAGCGAGCCCAGCCGGGCGGCCACCTGCCCGGTCACGTCCTCGAACGGGGGCGGCTCGTCGGCCAGGCACAGCCACACGTAGCCCAGCCACTCGCGCAGGGCCACCGGGCGCAGGCCGTACTGGCCGCGGTCCACGTCGGCCAGGCCGGCCAGGTTGGGCGCGGCCACCAGCCGGCCGTCCAGCCCGTAGGTCCACGAGTGGTAGGCACAGCGGAAGTTCCGCCGCACGGTCCCGCTCTCCTCCGGGCACACCCGGGCGCCGCGGTGACGGCACACGTTGAGCAGGGCGTGCAGCGCCCCGCCGGCGTCCCGGGTCACGATCACGCTCTCCCGGCCCACGGTCACGGTGCGGAACTGGCCCGGCCCGGCCAGGTCGGCGGCCCGCAGCACGCAGCACCACTGGGCCTCGAAGATGGCGGCCTGCTCGGCCGCGAACACCGCCGGGTCGGTGTACCAGCGGCCGGGCAGCGTGGACAGCAGGCTGGGGGGCGTCGGGCTGGTCATCGGACCGCGAACCGTCCCGGGTCGAAGAGGCCGATCGGCTGCTGGGTCCGGTCCTCGGCCACCAGCTCGGCCACGATCTCGCCCACCACCGGCACGAACTTGAACCCGTGCCCGGAGAAGCCGCAGGCGACCACGACCCGCTCGTGCTCCGGGTGCCGGCCGATGACGAAGTGCTCGTCCGGCGTGTTGGTGTACATGCAGGTCTTGGCGTGGCGCAGGGTCCCGGGCAGGTCGGGCAGGCGCGGCTGCACGATGTCCCGCATGGCCGCCACCTCGTCCGGGTGCACGGTGCGGTCGATGGTCTCGGGGGTGGTGGCCTGGCCGCGGCGAAACAAGGCGACCTTGACCCAGTCGGCCCCGACCTTGCCCCCGTCCCGGGTCCGGCCGACCGGGTCGTCGAACGACGGGAAGCCGTAGAACTGCCGCCCGTCGGGCGCCTCCCAGATGTAGATCGGGTGCCGTTCGGCCCGGAACCGCTCCGGGCCCGCGGCCGGCGACCACCAGTACTGGACCTGGCGTTCGATCCCGAACGGGACGCCCAGGTCGGCCAGCAGCTCCGGCGCCCACGGACCCGGGCAGATGGCCAGCTGACCCGCACGGTATCGGCCGGCCGGGGTCCGGACCTCGACCCCGTCGCCGTCGGCTCGCCAGCTGAGCGCGGGCTCCTCGTGGTGCAGCTCGGCGCCGGCCCGGGCGGCCAGGGTCAGGTGCGCGGCCACCGACTCCTCCGGGATGACCAGGCCCGCCCGCTCTTCGAACAGGGCGATCTCGTCGTCGGCCGGGGTCATGGTCGGGAACCGGCGCCGGATCTCGGCCGCGTCCAGCACCTCGTGCGGCAGGTCCCACTCCTGGGCGCTGCGCAGGCTGCCGGACACGGTCCGGCTGTCCGGCCGCCCCACCATCACGCCGCCGGTCCACAGGACCACGGTCCGGCCGCTGTCCGCCTCGATCTGCGGCCACAGCTCGGCCGCGCGCAGCAGCAGCGGCACGTAGGCCGGGTCCTCGAAGTAGGCCTGGCGGGTGATCCGCGAGCTGCCGTGGCTGGAGCCCTGGTCGTGTACGGCCGGGTACTTGTCCAGCCCCAGCACCCGCAGGCCGCGTTCGGCCAGCCGGTAGGCGGCGGCGCTGCCCATGCCGCCCAGCCCGATCACGATCACGTCGTAGGAGTCCGGCACGTTACCTCCGTGGTCAGCTGCGTAGGCGGGTCATACCCGGGTCGAACAGCGGTTCCTCGGTCACCACGGCCGACACCGCGGCTCCGAAGTACTCGATCTCCACCTCGGTGCCCGGCTCCGCCGCCGTGTCCGGCAGCCAGGCGTAGGCGATGTTCTTGCCCGTGGTGTAGCCGTAGGCCGCGCTGGTCACATACCCGGCCGGGCGCCCGTGCACGTACACCGGCTCGCTGCCCAGCACGACCTGGGCCGGATCGGTGATGACCAGGCAGCACAGGATGTGCTTCGGCCCGGCCTCCTTCCGGGCCGCCAATGCGTCCCGGCCCACGAAGTCGCCCTTGCCCAGCCGGACCGCGAAGCCCAGCCCGGCCTGGTACGGGTCGTGTTCGGCGGTCAGGTCCACGCCCCAGGCCCGGTAACCCTTTTCCAGCCGCAGGCTGTTGAACGCGGCCCGGCCCGCCGCGATCACGCCGTGGTCCTGCCCTGCTTCCCAGAGCGTGTCCCACAGCCGGGCCCCGGCGTCCGCGCTGGTGTACAGCTCCCAGCCCAGCTCGCCCACGTAGGACAGCCGCAGGGCGGTGACCGGGACGTCGCCCACGTAGCCGCGCCGGGCCCGGAAGTAC
>DASXJM010000767.1:0-5782 GCA_036497405.1 Streptosporangiaceae bacterium
CCGAATGACGATGGGCCGGGACCCCGGGATGGGGACCGGCCCATTGTTATTCCGAGGCCTCAGCGGCTCCCGGGGGCTCAGCGGCGACGGCGGCGGCGCAGCACCACGTAGAGCGTGACCAGGCCCACCGCGGCCGCGGCCCCGGCGCCGGCCAGCTTCGGGTCGACCGTGGCCACCCGCTGCCGGACCTGGTCCATGGTGCGCTTGGCCACGTTGGCCGGCTTGACCTTGTCCGCGATGGCGTCGACCGTGCGGCCCAGCTCCACGCGGGACTGCTCGATCTGCTTCATGAGCTGCTCCTGGCTGAGGTCCTTGTCAGCCCTGGGCGCGATCTCCTGGCCGGCCATCACGTGCTCCCTCTTCGCTTGCGTTTACCTCGGTATTGCCGAGTCACGACAGTCTGTCAGAAAGCACGGATCCCCCGAACGCGGGCGCGCCGGGGGATCCGTGACCGAGCGGTTCAGCCGCTGGTTCAGGTCAGCAGCTGCTCTTGTAGATGTACTTCTGGACGCTGGGCGAGTTCACGTTGGCCTTGGTGATGGCCACCAGCGGGGTGCCGATGTTCTTGGTCACGGCCTTGCCGTTGGCCGCGTTCAGGGCCTGCTGGACAGCGTCCTGGCCCTCCAGGTACGGGTCCTGGGCCACGGCCAGCTGGATGGTGTTGTTCTTCAGGAACGTGATCTGCTGCGGCTCGGCGTCGAACGTGGCCACCTTGACCTTGCCGGTCTTGCCCGCGTGCTGCACGCCGGTGGCCGCGCCCTGGGCGCTCAGCACGTTGGTGGCGAACACCCCGGACAGGTTCGGGTGGGCCGAGATGTCGCTGGCCACCTGGGTGGCCGCGGTGGCCGCGCTGTCGTTGTCGTACTGGGTGGCCAGCACCTTGACGTTCGGGTACTTGGCCTTCATCTCGTTGGCGAAGCCCTGGATACGGGCGTCGGTGGTGCTGATGCCCGGGTTCACGTTGATGACCGCGACCGTGCCCTTGCCGCCGATCTGCTGGCCCAGGTTGTCCGCGGCCACCTTGCCGCCGCCGACGTTGTCGGTGCTGATCCGGGACTCACCCAGCGAGGTGTCGCTGGAGTTGGTGTCCACGAAGATGATCTTGGTGCCGCCGTTCTGGATCCGGTTCAGCTCCGGGTTCAGCGCCTTGGCGTCGGTCGGCGCCACCATCAGCGCGTCCGGCTTGCTGGCCGCGACCGCGTTCAGGATCGGGGCCTGCTCGCTGACCGAGAAGTCGGCCGGGCCGTTGACGGTCAGCTTGGCCCCCAGCTTCTTGGCCTCGGCCTGGGCGCCGCACTCCATCGTGATGTAGAAGTCGTCACTCTTGGTGCCCACGATGAGCTCGAGATTGTTCTTGGCGAAGCCACCCGCGGCGCTGCTGCTCTTGGCGCTGGCGCTGCTGCTGGCACCGCCGCTGCCGCCACCGCTGCTCGAGCAGGCGGCGAGACCCAATCCGACGACGGCGACGGCGGCCAGGCCGACCGCTCGCACGGGATATTTACGTGACATTCGAACCTCCTGAATGGTGGGAACGCGCCCTTGCGGTCCCCGCTTCGTTGCCTCAGGCGCGCTCGCGCAGCCGCCGGCGGAACTGATCGAGATAGACGGCGGCGGCGAGCACAATGCCGGTCAGGATGTACTGCCAGTACTGGTTGACCCCGATGATGATCAGGCCCGAGGCCAGCATCGCCGGGATGAAGGTGCCGAGGAACGTGCCCCACATGGAGCCACGCCCGCCGAACAGGCTGGCCCCGCCCAGCACCACCGCGGTGATGACGGTCAGGTTGTCGAGCGGGTGCCCGGAGATCGTGGTCGTGCTGTAGTAGGACAGGTTCATGATGCCGGCCAGGCCCGCCATCAGCCCGGACAGGCCGTAGATCAGGATCAGGTACCAGTCCACGTTGATGCCGACCCGCCGGGCCGCCTCGGGATTGGAGCCGATGGCGTAGGTGTACCGGCCGAACCGGGTGTAGGCCAGGATCAGCGCGAACACCAGCGTGGCCAGGAACGAGATGATGATCAGCCACTGCACGCCGGCCAGGCTGCCCTGCCCGATCGAGGTGGCCAGCTTGCTGGGCACGGTGGCCACGTCGTGGCCGCCGGTGATCAGGTAACTCAGGCCTTCGGCCCCGCCCAGACCGGCCAGGGTGGCGATGAGCGGCGGGATCTTCAGCTTGGCCACCATGAAGCCCTGCAGCAGGCCGTAGGCGCCGCCGGTGGCCAGGCCGACCACCACCCCGACCAGAATCGTGCCCACCCCGGCGTTGGCCCCGCCGTTGTGCACGTAGTACTCGCCCGCGACCACGCCCGACAGCACGAGCACGAAGCCGACCGACAGGTCGATGCCCGCGGTCAGGATCACGAACGTCTCACCGATGGCCATGACCAGCAGCGGGGCCGTGGTCTGGCTGATCAGCGACAGGTCGCTGGTGGTCAGGAACTTGCCCGGGGCCAGCCCGGTGAACACCGCCATCAAGATGACGAGCGCGATGAAGGTCCACGACTCGTTGGCGGTGAGCGTCCGCCGGATCAGGTGGTTCAGGTCGCCGGGACGCCGGCCTTTCTGGGGGGCCGGGTCGTTGCTCTTGGTCCCGCCGGTGCCGCTGGTCCCGCCCGGGCCGGCCTCGGCCGCGGCGTTGGTCTCGGTCATGCCGCGCCCTTTCCGTTGCCGCTCGCTCCGGTGCCGTCGACACCGTTGTCGCGGGCGGTGGCGGCCGGATCCTCGTCCTCGGTGGTCAGCGCGCCGGTCATGGCTCCGACCAGCTGCTCGACGTTGGTATCGGCGGCCCGGAAGCGGGCCACCCGGCGCCCCATCCTGAGCACCTCGACCCGGTCGGCCACGGCCAGTACCTCGGGCATGTTGTGGCTGATCAGGACGACCGCGATGCCGCGGTCCCGGACCCGCTTGATGTTGTCGAGCACCCGCTCGCGCTGGACCACGCCGAGGGCGGCGGTGGGCTCGTCCATGAAGATGATCTTGCTGGCGTAGGCCACGGCCCGGGCCACCGCCACCGACTGGCGCTGACCGCCGGACAGCGACGCCACCGGGGCGCTGACATCGGGCAGCTCGACCCCGAGGTCCTTGAACGCGGCCACGGCCCGGCGCCGCATCTCGGATTTGTTCAGGATGTGCAGGGCCCGGAACCGGTAGAGCTCCCGCCCCAGATGCAGGTTGGCGGCCGCGTCCAGGTCGGGCGCCAGGGCCAGGTCCTGGTACACGGTCTCGATCCCGTGCCGCCGGGCGTCCAGCGGGCTGGCCAGCGTGACCGGCTGGCCATCGACGAAAATCTGCCCGCTGTCCGGTCTGATGGCCCCGGACAAGCATTTGACCAGCGTGCTCTTGCCGGCTCCGTTGTCCCCGATCAGCGCCGTGACCTCACCGGGAAAAGCGGTGAAGTTGGCTCCGTTGAGGGCCAGCACCTGCCCGTAGCGCTTGACCAGGTTGCGGGCTTCAAGCTGTGGCTCAGCCTCCGCCACGGATGCGTCCCTTCCGCCGTGTACTGTTACCGCACCGAAAACGTTGATAACGTTCCCATCGTGTGGCGCGATTCTTTAAGTGCCCGCTCAAGTTGTCAAGAGGGTGTGGCCGAAGCTAGCACTAAATCGATGTCTGGCCTTAACATCGAGCCACTTGGCGAGCTGGTGCCGCGGGCGGGATCCGGTCCTGGCGCCGGGTTGCGCGGAGGTGAAGTGGGAGCCACCCCGAGGCAACAGGTTGATAACGTTCCCATGCGGGCAGGAGGCGGGCGGCGGTGACTTCGGTGGGTGGCGGGCCGTGAACAAGCGGCCGACCATGCGGGACGTGGCCGCCGCGGCCGGAGTCAGCCTGATGACCGTGTCGCGCGTGGTCAACGGCGAGCCCGGGGTGCTGCCGGAGACCGCGGCCCGGGTCGAGCGGGCCATCCGCCGCCTCGGCTACCAGCGCAACGACATGGCCCGCCAGCTGCGGCGCAAGGGCCAGCTGACCGAGACCATCGGCCTGCTCGTGGACGACCTGGCCAACCCGTTCTTCGCCGCGCTGACCCGCGCGGTCGAGGACGCGGCCCGGCTGCACGACTGCGTGGTCCTCATCGGCAGCTCGAACGACAGCCTGGCCCGGGAGAAGGAGGTCGTGTCGGCCTTCTGCGCCCGGCGGGTGGACGGCCTGATCGTGGTGCCGGTGGCCGGCAGCCACCGGTTCCTCAAGGAACAGCAGGACCTCGGGGTCAAGGTGGTCTGCGTGGACCGCCCGGCCGACAACCTGGACGCCGACACGGTGCTGGTCGACAACCGCCGCGGCGCCTTCCAGGCCGTCCGGCACCTGCTCGACCAGGGCCACCGCCGGATCGGCTACCTGGGCGACCGCGAGGACATCTGGGCCATCCGCGAGCGGTTCGACGGCTTCACCGACGCCTTCGCCGCCGACGACCTGGTCCCGGACCCGGCTCTGATCCGGCACGGCCTGCGCAGCCGCTCCGACGCCACCCGCGCCGCCCTCGACCTGATGAAGCTGCCCGCCCCGCCGACCGCCCTGTTCGCCAGCAACGACCTGGTCACCATGGGCACCGTCGACGCCCTGTACAGCTCCCGCCAGCAGCGCGGCACCGTGGCCCTGGTCGGCTTCGACGAATTCGCCCTGGCCGACAAGCTCACTCCCCCGGTCACCGTGGTCGCCCAGGACCCCACCACCATCGGCGCCACCGCCGCCCAGCTCCTGTTCGGCCGCATCGCCGGCGACACCACCCCACCCCGCGAGGTCGTCCTCCTCACCCGCCTGGTCATCCGCGGCTCCGGCGAAATCGCCCCCGCCGCCACCTGAAGCCTGCCGGGCCAAAAAGATCCGCCCCCGGCTGAGGTGAGCGGGATCACCGGTGACACCAGGGGATCGGGGGCATAGGGGGCCGGCCGGACCCGTTGAAGTAACTGTGACGATGAGCCTTCCCACCCTGACGCCCGAGCAGACGACCGTGCTGCGGGACGGGTCGGTCGTGCTCATCCGGCCGGTGCGGCCCGGCGACGCCGAACTGCTGGCGGAGGGGTTCGAGCGGCTGAGCCCGGAGTCGCGGCGGCTGCGGTTCCTGACCGCCAAGGACGTGCTGCGCCCGGCCGAACTCCGCTACCTGACCGACGTCGACCATCACGATCATGAGGCGATCGGGGCCCTGGACCGGGCCAGCGGGCAGGGGGCCGGCATCGCCCGGTACATCCGCGACGTCAAGGACCCGCGGACGGCGGAGATCGCGGTCACCATCGTGGACGGCTGGCAGGGCCGGGGGCTGGGCACCGAGCTGGTGGCCCGGCTGGCCGAACGGGCCCGGGCCGAGGGGATCGAGCGGTTCGTGGCCCTGACCGCGGGCGGCAACGTGGCCATGGGGCTGCTGCTCCGGCACATGGGCGGGACCGTCCTGGCCCGCGAGTTCGGCACCGTCGAGTACGAGCTGGACCTGACCGGGATCACCGAGCCCGAACCACTCCCCCAGGCCAGCTGACCACCGCGCCCCCGGGCCGCCCGCCGGCCCCGCAGCGGGGCCTCTTAAGCGAGTACTTATTCCGGTGTTGTCCGGTTAAGCGGGGGCCTCCATGATGAGGCAACGCGGTGACGGCGCCTGGATGCGCGCTGTCCTGGAGACGGAGGCGCGATGCGGGTCGAGTCCGACGGGCACAGCCGGGACAATCCCCGGTTCTTCGAGCTGATCGAGAACGCGCCCAGGAACGAGGGCGGGAAGAGCCCGTCGGTGTTCGCCTGGCCCGAGCTGGTGGACTTCCTCAAGGTGGCGGGCCAGCCGGTGGCCGGGCCGTGGCC
>DASXJM010000768.1:0-5913 GCA_036497405.1 Streptosporangiaceae bacterium
GCGACCGGGTTCGACGCGCTCACCGGGCCGCTGGAGGCTCTCGGCCTGCAGGGCCGCCAGGGCCGGTCGCTGACCGACGCCTGGGCCCAGGGGCCCAAGACCTATCTCGGCCTGGCCGTGCCCGGGTTCCCCAACCTGTTCACGATTACCGGGCCCGGCAGCCCGTCGGTGCTCAGCAACATGCCGGTGTCGATCGAGCAGCACGTGGAGTGGATCAGTGACTGCCTGGCCTACCTGCGCCAGCAAGGCGTCACCACCATCGAGGCCCGGCCCGAGGCCATGGAACTCTGGAGCGACCACGTACAGCAGGTCGCCCAGCGGACCCTCTACCCGCAGGCCGCCTCCTGGTACATGGGCGCGAACATCCCCGGCAAGCCGCGGCTGTTCCTGCCCTACATCGGCGGAGTCGGCAACTACCGGGACCGGTGTGCCGCCGTCGCCGCGGCTGGGTATGAAGGCTTCGAGCTGACCAGCCGGGTCTCCGAGCGGAAAGAGGTGGCCTGATGGCCCTGGACCAGGCTTCGGTCGCCTGGCTGGAGCAGGCGCGCGAGAGCGGCTTCCCGCCGGTCTACGAGCTGACGCCCGCGCAGGCCCGGGAGAACAGCGCGGCCCTGCGACGGCAGCGGCAGCCCGGGCCAGGACCCGAGCTGGCCCGGGCCGAGGACGCCAAGGTGCCCGTGTCCGGCGGTTCGGTCCCGGTCCGGATCCTGGTCCCGCCGGGCCAGCCGCGGGCGGTCATCGTCTACTACCACGGCGGCGGCTGGGTGCTGGGCTCCATCGACGAGTCCGACCTGCTCGGCCGGACCCTGGCCGAGCGCACCGGCTGTGCCGTGGTCCTGGTCGGCTACCGGCTCGCACCCGAGTACCGGTTCCCGACCGCGGTCGACGACAGCCAGGCCGCCCTGGACTGGACCGTGACCCACCTGACCGACATCGCGGGGGCCGCGGTGCCGGTGGTGGTGGCGGGCGACAGCGCGGGCGGCAACCTGTCCGCGGTGCTGGCCCGGCGCGCCCGCAGCCGCGGTGGCCCGCCGATCAGCCTGCAGGTGCTGGTCTACCCGGTCACCGACTGCGACCTGAGCACCACCTCCTACACCGACCCGGCCAACCAGCTGATCCTCAGCGCCCAGTCCATGGTCTGGTTCTGGGACCACTACGCGCCGGAGGAGGTGGCCCGGATGCACCCCGACGCCTCTCCCCTGCGCGCCCCCGACGTCGCCCACCTGCCGCCGGCGGTGATCATCACCGCCGAGCACGACGTGCTGCGCGACGAAGGCGAGCTGTACGCCACCCGGCTGGTCAAGGCGGGCGTTCCCGTGGTGTTCCGCCGGTTCGACGGCCAGATGCACGGCTTCTTCACCCAGGTCGGCATCCTCACCGCCACCGACGAAGCCATCGACTTCATCGCCGCCGCCATCAACGACCACCTGGCCGCGGCGGACGGTTAGAGCTCGGCCACGGCCGGAACCAGCTGTTCGAGGAAGATGTCCAGCTGGCCGGGCTGGCTGATGTTGAGCAGGGAGCCGTGGGCGACGCCGAAGCCCAGCTCGGACAGCTCGTGGAGTTGCTCGATGATCTGCGGCACGTTCTCGCCCTGGGGCCCGAGATCGAACCGGGTCTGCCGGGTCTTCTCGATCGAGTCGTAGTCGCGCCCGACCGCCGCGCAGTGCTCGCGCAGGATTTCGAGCTTGGCCGCGGCCTGGACGGCGTCCGGGCCGGGGATGTTGCACGAGTCGGCGTACTGGGCCACCAGGCGCAGCGTCTTCTTCTCCCCACCACCGCCGATGAGGATGGGCGGGTGCGGGCGGCTCAGCGGCTGCGGCGAGTTCAGCGTGCGCGCCAGCTGGTAGTGCTGCCCGTGGTAGGGGGCGTCGGAGTCGCCCCACATCTGCTGGCAGATCTGCAGGGCCTCTTCCAGCCGTTCGAACCGCTCGGCGGTGGGCGGGAACGGCAGGCCCAGGCCCGCTGATTCCTCACCGTTCCAGGCCGCGCCGATCCCGAGGATGGCCCGGCCCCCCGACAGCACGTCCAGGGTGGTCACCGCCTTGGCCAGCAGCCCGGGCTCGCGGTAGACGACCGCGGTGACCACGGTGAGCAGCTTGACCCGCTCGGTGCGGGCGGCCAGCCAGCCCAGCGTGGTGTAGGCCTCGAGCATCTCGTGCTCGGGCGGCCCGATGTGCCCGATCTGCCACACGTGGTCCATCACGCTGACCCGGTCCACGCCGCCTTCGTCGGCTCGGCGGGCGATCTCACCGAGCGTGTGCCGCAGCTTGGCCGCGCCGCCGTCCCAGGTGAAGTCCGAGATGTGCAGGCCAATCTTCACGTGCGAGCTCCTTCGGGCGGGGTGATTACTGCTGGGCGGTGGCGGTGGGGCGGATGAACAGGACCACCCGGTCGGCCGCGTCCGGTGGCGCCTGGTCGGCCCGGCCGTAGCGGCGGGCGAGCTGCCGGTAGAACGCGCCCTCCGGATCCGGGTCGACGTGGTCCAGCACCCCGCGGACCTCCAGGAAGCGGTACGGCTGGTCGGGGTCGTTGACCGACAGGGCGGCGGACGGGTTGGCCATCAGATTGCGGTACTTCTGCCGCTTGCTGGTGTGGGTGAACTGGATGAACTCCCCGTCGAACTCGAACCACATCGGCTCGACCTGCACGGTCCCGTCCCGGCGTACGGTGGCCAGGTGCCCGTACAGGGGGCGCTCGAGCAGGTCGCGGTAATCGGCGGGAATCACTTCGTCGGCGGTAGCCATCGCGTCCTCCATTGGTTGGTTTCATCATCCCGGTCGGGAAGATCCGCCCTGCGGCCAGGGTTCGGTTCGAAGGAAGCCATCGGCCGGAAGCGACCGGCCAGCGACCAAGGAGAGTCATGGAAACCTGGGATGCGATCCGTGCCCGCCGCAACGTCCGGACCTACCAGGACAAGCCGATTCCCGAGGCCGATCTCGATCGCATCGCCGAAGCCGGCTGGCGGGCGCCCTCGGCGTCCAACCGCCAGCACTGGGACTTCGTCGTCGTCACCGACCGCGCCCAGCTGACCGAGCTGGCCACGGTCTGGCAGGGGGCCCGGCACATCGCCGGGGCGGCCGCGGCCATCGCCCTGATCCTGCCCGAGCCGGCCGATGACCGGACCCGGGTCATCGACCAGTACGACCTGGGCCAGGCCACCTACGCGATCATGCTGGCGGCAGCGGACCTCGGCATTGGCAGCGGGCACTCGTCCGTCGGCGATCAGGACAAGGCCCGGGCCATCCTCGGGGTCCCCGGCGATCACCTGGTCGCGTACCTGATCGGCCTCGGCTACCCGGACGGCCGCCCGCTGGCGCCCATCATCAAGCCGGACCGCCGCCCGCTCAGCGAGGTCGTCCACCACGGCCGCTGGTAACGCCGCGGGTGAGGCCGCCGCGGCCTCAGCCGGCCGGGGCGAGCAGGCCGCGTGCGCGGAGCGCGGTCATCGCCCCTTCGGCGAAGTAGTAGGCCTCTTCCAGGTGGGGCTGCCCGGACATGATGAAGTGGTCGATGCCGAGCTTGTGGTACTCCTCGATCCGGTCCGCGACCTCGTCGTGGCGGCCGACCAGGGCCGTGCCCGCGCCCCCGCGGACCAGCCCGTAACCAGCCCACAGGTTGGGCGAGATCTCCAGCTGGTCGCGGCGGCCCTGGTGCAGGGCTGACATGCGGTGCTGCCCGACCGACTCGCTGACCGCGAGCAGTTCCTGGGCCTGGCGGATCCGCTCGGGGCTGATCCGGTCGAGCAGCTGGCTGGCCTCGGCCCAGGCCGCGTCGCTGGTGTCCCGGCTCAGCACGTGCAGCCGGATCCCGAACCGCAGTTCGCGGCCGGCCTGGGCGGCGCGCTCGCGCATCCGGTCCAGCCGCTCGGCGATCTGGGCCGGGGTCTCACCCCAGGCCAGGTAGACGTCCACCTGCCGGGCCGCGGCCTGCTCGGCGGCCGGGCTGGCGCCGCCGAAGAAGATCTCCGGCCGTCCCCAGGGCGCGAAGTCGATGCTGGCGTCTTCGATGTCGTAGTACTGCCCGGAGAAGCTGAACGGCCGGTCCGGGCTGGCCTGGCTGACCCCGCGCAGCACGGCCAGGAACTCGTCGGTGCGGGCGTAGCGCTGATCGTGGTCGAGCCGGTCGCCGAACTGGCGCTGGTCGGCCGAGTCGCCGCCGGTGACCACGTTGAGCAGCAGCCGGCCGCCGGAGACGCGCTGGAAGGTGGCGGCCTGGTGCGCGGCCAGCGTGGGCGAGATGAATCCGGGCCGGAACGCGACCAGGAACTTGAGCCGGGTTGTCACCTGGGACAGGGCCGCGGTGGTGATCCAGGCGTCCTCGCACCAGGTCCCGGTCGGGGTCAGTACCGCCTCGTAACCCAGTTGCTCGGCCGACCGCGCGATCTGCCCCAGGTAGTCAACGGTGGGCTCGCGGAACTGGGCGCCCCACGGGACGTCCCGCTCATGTCCGCCGCCAGACCCGACGATGTCCCGGCTGTCGCCGTTCGTTGGCAGATACCAGTGCATGTGAATGCCCATCAATGCCTCTTCCGCTGGCCGCTCGCTTCGGTGAATGGCCCATAGCCTACTAAAACGATAGGAATAGCTGGCTAGGGCTGCGGTTGGATGGCGTCATGAATGAGAATCATCAGCGGTTGTGTGGCAGCCCGGAGTGGGCTGCCCGGCTGCAGGGGACGGTGCTGCCCCGGTTGTTCGCGGACGTCGTGGTGGGCGAGCGGATGCTGGAGATCGGGCCCGGGCCGGGCGCGGCCACCGACTGGCTGCGGCACCGGGTGGGGACGCTGACCGCCATCGAGATTGATCCGGTGGCCGCCGACGCGCTGCGGGCCAAGTTCGCCGGGACCAACGTGGAGATCATCACTGGTGACGCGGCCCGGCTGCCGTGGCCGGACGACTCGTTTGACACCGTGACCACGCACACGATGCTGCACCACGTGCCGACCCGGTGCGGGCAGAACCAGGTGCTGAGCGAGGCCCTGCGGGTGCTGCGGCCGGGCGGCGCCCTGCTCGCCTCGGACAGCCTGCCCAGCACCAGACTGCACGAGTTCCACGCCGACGACACCTACAACCCGGTCGACCCGGGCGGGCTGATCACCCGGCTGCAGACCATCGGCTACGGCCGGATGATGGTGGAGGTCACCGACCGCTGGGCCGCGCAGGCGTTCAAGCCCACCGACTGAGCCCGCCGGCTTCTGCGCGGCGGGTGACGATGATGGGCAGCTGGCTGGGCACCAGGGTGCTGCTCACCAGCGGTTGCACGTCGGCGCCGTCGGCCAGCCGCAGCTGCCAGCGGGCCGTGATCGCGCTGAGGAGCAGGATCGCCTCGGTCCAGGCGAATCCCTCGCCGATGCAGTTCCTGATGCCCTGCCCGAACGGGAAGAACGACTGCCGGGTCTCGCCCGGGCGGTACTCGTGGCTGGCCCACCGGCCCGGATCGAAGCGGTCCGGTTCGCGGTGCACGTCCGGGTCGTGGTTGAGCGCGAACGGGCTGAACAGGATCCGGCTCTTGGCCGCCAGCCGGTGTCCGCCCAGCTCGACGTCCTCGGCGGCCTGGCGGGGCAGGATCCAGACCGGGCTGTACAGCCGCAGGGTCTCCGTGATCACGGCCCGGGTGACCGGGAGCCGGGCCAGGTCGTCGTAGCCGGGGTCCCGGCCGGCCAGCACCTGATCGGCCTCCTGCTGCAACTGGGCCTGGATTTCCGGGTGCTGGGTCAGCAGGTAACAGGCCCAGGCGATGGTGTTCCCGGTGGTCTCCGAGCCCGCGATGACCAGCGTCACCGCCTCGTCGCGCAACTGCTGGCCCGTCATGCCGCCGGTACCGGTCTCGTCGTCGCGCGCCTGCATCAGGATCGACATCAGGTCGCCGCGGTCCTGGTCCCCGGTCCGGTAGCCCTCGATGATGCCGGCCAGC
>DASXJM010000769.1:0-13196 GCA_036497405.1 Streptosporangiaceae bacterium
GGGGGCAGACAGCGACTTTTCGAACCAATGATGGGCGTACGTTTCATCGTTGAACGCGGCCACTTCCCGGTACCCGGCGGTGCGGTACATGGCGATGGCCTCGGTCAGGTTCCGGTTGGTTTCCAGGCGCAGCCGCCGTACGCCCTGGCCGGCCGCCTGCGCCTCCAGTTCGGCCAGCAGCCGCCGCCCCAGCCCGAGCCCCCGCGCGGCCGGGGAGACCCACATCCGCTTGACCTCGGCGATACCGTCCTTCGGATGAAATTTGAGCGCCCCGCAGCCGACCGGCTCCCCGTCCCTGGTGGCCACCAGCAACAGCCCCGCGGGCAGCCTGAGCTCCGCGTCCTCGGCCGGAATGCTCCGCGCCGGGTCGAACCCGTCCTCGAACCGCCGCCCCAGCTCCGTGAAGTAAGCCCCCAGGCAGTACCGCGCCGCCGGCTCACCCGGATCGGTGACCGCGATCTCCACTTCGGGGGCTGGCTTGCGGCCGAGGCCGTCGGCCAGGATCCGGTCCAGGGTGCGGCGCCCGAGCGCGGCCATGGGCGGGTTGGTTTCGGCGTAGTACCAGACCAGCCCGATGGCCTGCTGGAACGCCCACCCCTGGCCGCGGGCCCACTCCGCGTCGTCGCTCCCCAGTAGCTCCCGGAACAGCCGGCGCGGCCCGTCGGCCAGCAGATGCCAAGCCGCCACCAGATCCAGGGCCGGGTCGGCCGGGCCCAGGGCCCCGACGTCGAGCACTCCGGTCAGCCGGGCGTGGTGGCCCTGGCCGGTCACCAGGACGTTGCCCGGGATCAGATCACAGTGGCTCATCATGTCCGGCTGCGGCCCGCGGGGCAGGTCGCGCAGCACCGACCACAGCGCGCGCAGCCGGGGCACGTCGAGCAGGCCTTCGCTGCGGGTCAGGCTCAGTTGCACCCAGTCGTCGTGGCTGTCCAGCACGCCACCGCGCCCGTTGCCGCTGAACACGCGGCCCCGCGTATCCATACCGCGCAGGGCCCCGATGAACTCGGCCAGATCGCGCGCGAAGCCGGCCGAATCACCGGGGTCACGGTCCTCGGCGGTGACCCCCGGCAGCCAGGTCTGCACCGACCAGGGCAGCGGATAACCTTCGCCCGGCTCGCCCAGCGCCCTGGGCTCCGGCGTCGCGAACCGGGTCCGGCCCGCCAGTTCCCGGGCCGCCGCCGCTTCGGCTGACAGCTGGGCCCGTACCGCGCCGGCATCGCCGGCGACCAGCGGAAACCGGGCCGCCAGCTGGTCACCGATTCGGAAGATGCTGTTCACCGTGCCGGCCGAATCCACCGCCCGGACCGGCCGCCCGGCCCACTCCGGGAACTGCGCGGCCACCAGCGCCTGCACCATGGCCGTCGTGATCGTCAGCTGCCCGTCGTGCCTGCTCACTGGATCGCCACCGTCAGGGTGGTGCCGGTCACGGCCTCGACCCAGCTGGCCTCGGCTGTAAGTTCGGCCACGCTGACCGGGGGTGCTTCCGGGAACCGGGTCACCTCCAGCCGGGTGCCGTTCAGCTCCCAGGTGCCCGCGACCCGGCCGCCGGCCAGCAGGACCGGCGCGATCCAGCCCGCGGTCCGGCTGACGGCGGCTCGCCGGCCCGGGTCGATGATCATGGGGTCCCTGGTGCCCGGCCCGAGCACGTACTGATCGAAGGCCGGCAGCAGGCGCACTCCGTCCAGCGGCTCGGCCGCCGCGATCTCGGCCACGTCGCCGGCCCGCGCGTACCCGGCCCGGCCGTCCACGGTGACCTCGGCCAGGACCCCGTCGCGGACCAGCCCGGCGAACCACCCGCGCAGCGCGGCCTTCCGGGAAGCGCCGCGGATCAGCCACTGGTCGAACGTCTCCATCGAGGCCGGCCCGAACGCCCCCAGGTAGGCCGGGATCACCACCCGGGCTGCCTCCTCCGGTTCGGGCCGCCCGGCCCAGCCCGGCACCCAGGTCTTGGGGCTGGTGAACGTGACCCGGTTGCCGTCGGACGGCCCGTTGATCAGATGCCCCTGCCAGGCGACCGGCTTGAACAGGGCACCCCAGCCCGAGCCCAGGTGCTCGGCCAGGGAATCGTCCCGGGTCCGCTTGATGATCTCCGCGCTCAGTTCCTCCCGGGTCAGGACCGCGCCGTCCAGCACCTCCCGGGCCGCCTCGGTCAGCGCCGCCATCTGGTCCGCCGTGGCGAACGTGCGCTGCCACGGTCCCCGCTCCCACGTGCGCGCGGCCGCGATGAGGGCCAGGTACGCGGGCGCGCGGTCCGCGGGCAGCAGGTGCAGCGTGCCGCGCATGGCCCAGGTCTTGACGACCGTCCGCGCATCCAGGGCCTCGGCCGCCAGCCCCGCTCGCGGCTGCCCGTGCCGCGCGGCCACGGCCTGCTCAGCCGACCCGCTGACCTGCGCCTGCACCCCGCACAGCCGCTCCACGACGTCCAGCGCCACCGTTCCCGGCGGCCGCCCCAGCAACTGCCGCCGCATGCGCCAGGCCAGCACCCGCTCCGGGCTCAGCTCCATGTCCCATCACCCCGCCATCGCCATGCCGCAGGGTCCCACAGCCCTCCCTGAATCCGGAAATATTTAACGTCGTCGCCCTGGGTCGCCACCCGTACAACGTCATCACTCACCCGGCCCCATTTCTGATAACAGCAAGAAGCCCAGCGGCAAGGGGACAAACCGACCATCTCCCTATAAAGTCGATCGGGAAACTGAGAGTTGCCGGGCGAGGATGGGATATTGCGGATGGCCAGGAGTGCGTGGGGGAGCAGGGCGCGGGCGGTGGCGATCGGGGCCGCCGCCGTGGCCGGAACGCTGGCGGGAGCCTTGCCCGCGTCCGCCAGCGCGTCCGCGGCCAGCAGCCTCAAGCCGCCGCCGGTCACCGTGCTCACTGACCACGGCGGGGCGCGCGGCGGTGACCTGTTCGTGTCGCCGTACGGGGATGCCGGCACCTACGCCAACGGAACGGAGATCCTGAGCCCGGACGGGAAGAAGGTGGTGTGGTTCCACCCGGTGCCGGCCGGGCAGGAGGCCTCCGACTTCCGGGTGCAGCGGTACCGCGGGCAGCCGGTGCTGACCTGGTGGCAGGGGACCGGCCTCGGTGGCCTGGCCAGCGGCGCCGACTACATCTACAACTCGCATTACCAGCAGATCGCCGAGGTCAAGGCGGGTAACGGTTACTCGCCCGACGGGCACGAGTTGCTGATCACGCCCTGGGGCACGGCGCTGATCCTGGCCTACGCCACGGCCACGGCCAACCTGACCTCGATCGGTGGCCCGGCCGACCAGACCGTCATCGACGGGATCGTGCAGGAGGTTGACATCCACACCGGGAAGGTCCTGTTCCAGTGGAACAGCGCCGACCATGTGCCTTACGCGCAGAGCGAGCAGCCGCTGCCGGACTCGGCCAGCACGCCGTGGGACTGGTTCCACATCAACGCGGTCAAGCTGGACGGCCAGGGTGGCCTGCTGATCGACGCACGGGACACCTGGACCACCTACGACGTCTCCCGGCGAACCGGTCGCATCAACTGGCAGCTGGGCGGCAAGGCCAGCTCGTTCGCCGAGCGAGCCGCGCCGGGCCAGGTGCTGAACGACGCGGGCCGGATCTTCGCCTGGCAGCACGACCCGGAGCCGCTCGGGAACGGCCGGTACACGTTCTTCGACAACGAGTCGGCCGGCACGGCCAACACCGGCAGCGGGGCTCTAACCAACCTGCCCTACAGCCGGATCGACACCGTGCAGCTGAACTTCCGCACGCATACCGCCACGCTGGTCAAGACCGTGAACCAGCCGGAGAACCTGAGCGCACCCTCCCAGGGCAACGGGCAGACGCTGCCCAGCGGTGACCTGGTCGTGGGCTGGGGCTCGCTGCCGTACGTGTCGGAGTTCAGCCGGTCCGGGTCGCTGCTGTTCAACCTGCAGTTCCCCGCCGGGGTGAACACCTACCGCGCCTACCGCTTCCCCTGGAAGGGCTAGCTGGGCCGGGCGCCGGTCCGGGCGCCGGTCCGGGCCCTGAGCACCAACTCCAGCTCGAAGCGGATCTCGGGGTCGTCCAGGGCCGGGCCGAACATGGCCCGAAGCTGGTTCATCCGGTACCGCGCGGTCTGCCGGTGGATGTGCAACTGGTCCGCGGTCTGGCTGATGCTGCGGGTCTGCAGCCAGGTCAGCAGGGTGTCAGCCAGGGCCTTGCGCCGGGCCACCGCGATCTCGCCCAGCGGGGCCAGCCGCAGCCGGGCCAGCCGGCCGAGCGCGTCCTGGCCGCGGCGGAGCACGATCTCGGTCAGGTGGTCGTCGCAGTGCACGACGCGGACCGGTGTGGCCGCCCGCCCGGACGGCAGGGCCAGCGTCTCGGCCGCCCACTGCAGTGAGACGGCGGCTGCGGTGACCGGGACCGCCGGGCCCGCCGCGGCCCGGAGCCCGGCCAGCGCCTGATCCAGCATGCGGCGGCGCCCGGGGCCGTCGGGATCGGGCACGATCAGGCACGGCTGCGGCCGGTCCAGGTCCACCAGCACCTCGGCCGGGAGGGCGAGCCGGAGCTCGTGGGCCAGCGGCCGGCCCGCCGCCAGCGGGCGGCCCGGGCCGGGCCGGTTCAGCAGCACGACCGACACCAGCCGGGGCAGCCGCCACCCGGCCAGGCTGGCCTGGGCGGCGATGGCCTCGGCCGGGACCGGCTCGGCCAGCAGCAAGCTGATCAGCCGGTGCCGCCGCCGCGTGGTCTCCTCGGCGGCCCGCCGCTGCACCTGGTCGTACCCGGCGGCGGAGAACGTGGCCAGCTCGTCGATGTGGACCAGCAGCGCCTCCGCCAGCAGCCCGAGGGCTTCGGCCGGGATGACCGCATGGTAGGCGGCCCCGGTCAGCCAGTGCATGACGACCCGGGCCCCGGCCCGCAGCGCGGCCTGGAGCATCTCCAGGCTGCGGCCCTCGGCCGCTTCGACCTTGCCGATCTTGTAGAACGTGTCGGCCAGTTGCTGGCGGGGCGCCTGCGGCCAGGCGATCCGGTCGGCGAACCCGCTGATGGCGGTCTCCGCGCCCACCCGCAGGGTGCTGGTGTAGGCCGGATCGTCGAGCCGGGCGTACTCGGTGACGGCGGCGATGATCGCGCCGACCATCTCCGCGGCCAGGTCCGGAACGAGCGGGCGGATCTGGTCGGCGACCTGGGGCGGGACCGCGGGCCATGCGCCGCCTGGTCCATCGCTCATGTTCGCTCCACGTGGGTGGCGCCCGCTCGCCATAAGTTACTACCAAGTTAACTTCGCGGTTGAGCAGTGTCCAGCCGGGCGTTTTGTGCACCACGGACAAAATCTCCGGCCCACGACCGCGCACCCGGTACATAGACGAACTGCCGGCCCGGGCTCACCATCGGCTACATGCGGTGTGACGCACAGCACACCTCAAACCCGGGAGTCCGATGATGTCAGCCTCACTGTTCCGCCGTTGCCGAGCGCTGCTTGTGGCCGCCGTGGCCGTGCCCATGCTGATCCTGGTGCTGGCCGCGGCGGTCCTGCCCGCCGGCCGCGCCGAGGCCGGCCCGGTCCGGAGCGCCCGGACGGTGACGAGCAGCAGGGCCACGGCGATCACCAGGGCCGCGGCCGGCGCCAGCCTGCCGGTGAACTACAACTTCCTGGCCGGGGTGGCGGCCGCGCTGATCAACCCCAGCGCGTCACCGCCCGGGGCCGACAACTGGTCCTGCCGGCCCAGCGCGGCCCACCCCTACCCGGTGGTGCTGGTCAACGGGACCGGCGAGGACATGGCCGACGGTTTCAGCGCGCTGTCCCCGCTCCTGGCCGACAACGGCTACTGCGTGTTCGCGGCCAACTTCGGCGGCAGCCCCGGCAACCTGCTCCAGGGCACGGGCGACATCACCCAGTCGGCCGCCCAGTTGTCCTCGTTCGTCAGCCAGGTGCTCGCCACGACCGGCGCGGCCCAGGTCGACCTGGTCGGGCACTCGCAGGGCGGCATGATGCCGCGTTACTACCTGAAGTTCCTGGGCGGGGCGTCCAAGGTCCAGACGCTGGTCGGGCTGGCGCCGTCCAACCACGGGACGACCCTGGACGGGCTGGCCACCCTGGAGACCGAACTGGCCACCGTGCTGCCGGGTATCTCGTCCGCGCTCGGCAGCGCCTGCGAGGCGTGTGCCCAGCAGATCGCAGGCTCGTCGTTCATGACCACGCTCAACGCGGGCGGTGACACCGTGCCCGGTCCCAGCTACACGGTGATCGAGACCCGCAACGACGAGATCGTCACCCCGTAAACCTCGGCCTTCCTGTCCGGGGCGAAGGTGACCAACATCGTGCTGCAGAACGTGTGCCCGCTCGACCAGACCGACCACATCGGCATCGCCGACGACCCGGTGGCCCTGCACCTGGTCCTGAACGCCCTGGACCCGGCCCACCCGCAGGCCGTGCCCTGCGTGCCGGTGCTGCCCATTCTCGGCGGCTGACCTGGCCTGCCGCTGCCCCTCCCGCCCTTCCGGCGGGAGGGGCAGCGGCGTAAATGCTGGTCAGAGCGCTGCGCGGGCTGAGCTCCGGCCAGCTTTGATCAGGTCCAGCGGTACGACAGTGGGCAATTTGATGCGTAATGCTTTGGCGAAATCCCGGTGCGACCCGCTAAAGGCGATCATGCCAATAGTAAAAAGCGGGACGGCCGGGCATTTGTTACTCGCCAGTTCAGTTCCCGGAATGCGCCAGCCATCTTCTCCACGAGTGAGCAAACGATCGCAGACATCGTTATCTACGTCAGTTCCCGCTGCCCGGCGCGGTGGCCAGCTTCACCGTGGCTGGTCCGTTATGTGGCTTATATCGGCAACGTCCTGGTGAGGCTGCTAATGTGATCGACCAATTGACCGCCCGGGCATCGGGCGACGGGTAACCCGCACCGGTGGCCGTTCGGCTAAACGTTCCGCAATTGCGGGGCAGGCGCCCCGCCCCCTTCCGTGACTCCGGCGCGATCACCATTCACGACCGGTGCGCGGACCCTTCGACGACGGGGAACGCGATGAGCCGCGCGATAACTGCTCAGCACGGAGACGCGGATCTGGCCCGCGGCCCGGGCCACCGCCACATGCCGCTGGGCCGGCCGTTGCCCGGGCGCCAGCGCCCGATCCGCGCCACGCTGACCGTGCTGCTGGTCATTCCGGTGGTCGCCCTAGTCGCGCTGTGGGCCTACGCCGCGTTCACCACCATCGGCCCGTACATCGCCCAGCGAAACGGCAACACCGAAACCCGCCTGCTCGCCGGGCCCAGCACGAACTTCTTGCGACAGCTGACTGAGGAGCGTGCGGACACCCTGGCCTGGCAGGCCGAGCACGGCCCGCGTGATGCGCTCAACGCCCAGCGGGCCCGGACCGACGCCGCGGTGTCGGCGCTCAGGACCGGGCTGGCCGGGACCCGGGGGATCGGCGGGGCCGCGGCGGCCTCCGCGTCCGGCGCCCTGGTGCGGCAGATCGGGCAGCTGGCCGCGGTCCGCACCGGGATCGACGCCGGGCGGATTGGCCCACTGGCCGCGTTTGCCAGCTACAACACCATCGCCGACGTCTACTTCCAGTACATCCGTACGCAGCTGGTCTCAAACTCGTCAGTCAGCGTGTATCAGCAGGGTGAGGCCGTGATCGACTCGGGCCAGGCCCTGGAGATGATCGGCCGCGAGGCCGCCGTGGTCGGCGGCGCGCTGGCCGGCGGAGGCACGATGACCGTCGCCGAGTACCGCCAGTTCGTCCTGGCCCTGGACCAGCAGCGGCTCCTCGTGCAGACGATCAACTCACCCGGGGCGTGGCGGCTCACCCCCAACCCCTTCGCGGGGTTCTACGCGTCCCGGCCCTACCAGCAGTTCGCCGGCCTGGAAGACCGGATCGCTGACGCCGGGGCCGGGACCAGGGTGCCGGTCAGCCCGGCCGTCTGGCAGGCGGAGGTCCAGTCCACGCTGAAGTCCTACGGCGGCACCGAGCTGGCCGCCGCCGAAGGCATCAGCGGCATCTCGGCCCACATGGGCCACGTCATCCTGCTCCGGCTTGTCCTGGTCGGCGGGGCGGGCCTGGCCGCGGTGCTGATCGTCGCCTTCCTGATGGTGCGGTTCGGCAACCGCATCACCCAGGAGCTGACCACCTTCGACGGGACAGTCCGGTCGGTGGCCGAGGAACGGCTGCCCTCCATCATGCGGCGCCTGTCCGACGGCCAGGACGTCGATGTCGACACCGAGGCTACGCCGATCGACCTGCGCACCAGGACCGTGGAGGTGGCCCGGATCGCCGACGGCTTCTCCGCGGTCCAGCGTACGGCGGTCGCCGCCGCCGTGGGCCAGGCCGGCCTGCGCAAGGGCATCAGCAACATCTTCCGCAGCCTGGCCCGCCGTAACCAGTCGCTGCTGCAGCGCCAGTTGCGGATGCTGGAAGAGATGGAACGGGGCACCGAGGACCCGGACATGCTGGCCCAGCTGTTCCGGCTGGATCATCTGACCACCCGGATGCGGCGGCAGTCCGAGGGCCTGATCATCTTGTCCGGCGCTACGCCAGGCCGCCGCTGGAACAAGCCGGTGCCGGTCATCGAGGTGCTGCGCGGGGCCACCGGCGAGGTCGAAGACTACGTCCGTGTCGACCTGCTGGCCGAGACCGATGACCTGGTGGCCGGCGCCGCCGTGGCCGACCTGACCCACCTGCTGGCCGAGCTGATCGAGAACGCCACCATGTACTCGCCGCCCAGCACCCGGGTCCAGGTCAAGACCGGCTGGGGCGCCAGCGGCTTCATCGTCGAGATTGAAGACCGCGGCCTGGGCATCCCCGCCCCCACCATGGAAGAGCTGAACCGGCGGCTGGCTCAGCCACCCGAGTTCGACCTGGCCGACAGCGACCAGCTCGGCCTGCTGGTGGTCAGCCGCCTGGCCCGGCGGCACGGCATCCGGGTCACGCTGCGCAAATCCCCGTACGGCGGGGCCGCGGCCATCGTGCTGATCCCGAAGACCCTGGTCGTGCCGGCCGACAGCTTGCCGCGGCCAGAACTGGCCGCGGCGCCGTCCCCGTTCCCCGAGCCGGTGGTGCCGTGGCAGCCCATCCCGGCCGCCGACCCGCCCCCGCTGGCGGGCCCGCGACCGTACGCCGCCATGGCCAACGGCACCGCCGCTGACGATGAGGCCGGTTCACATCAGGGTCTGCCCCGGCGCACCCGCCAGGCCAGCCTGGCTCCCCAGCTACGCGAGGCGCCGCCGGCCCGGCCCGGCATACAGGTGGCCGCCCAGGCGCGCCGGGCGCCAATGGCCGCGCCGCCGACGGGCGCGGACCGGCCGGCGAGCCGGTCGGCCGAGCAGGCCCGCTCACTGATGTCCTCGGTGCAGCGGGGCTGGCGCAGCGGCCGGGCCGCCGCCCAACGATCCACTGACCAGGCCGGGCACCCACCCGCGGGCCCTTATCCGCCGGAGGAGCACTGATGACCACGTCGGCAACGGGTGACCTGGACTGGCTGCTGGCCAACCTGACCGAGACCGTCGAGAACATCCACCAGGCGGTGATCTTCTCGGCCGACGGCCTGGTCATGGGCTTGTCGCCCGGTCTGGCCCGGGAAGACGCCGAGCACCTGGCCGCGCTGGCCGCGGGCGTGCAGAGCCTGGCCCGCGGAGCCGGGCAGCGCTTCCGGGGCGGCAACGTCCGGCAGACCATCATCGAGATGGACGAGGCCCTGCTGTTTATCACCAACGCCGGGCAGAGCACCTGCCTGGCCGTGCTGGCCGCACCCGAAGCCGACGCCGGCCAGGTCGCCTACGAAATGACCGTGCTGGTCAAACGGCTCGGCCAGCACCTGGGGACCGGCCTGCGGACCGTGGCACCGGAGACGGGCGCCAGGTAAGCCCTGGCCATGGATCCCGACGACAGCCGCTGGGTAGACGCGGACGCCGGTCCCGTCTCCCGGCCGTACATGCTGACGGGGGGACGGACCAGGCCCCAGGGCCAGATCCGGTTCGACCTCATCGACTTCGTCGTCCGGACCAGCCGTCCCGCCGACGGCTACCCGTACACTCCCGAGCGCGGCCAGCTCCTGCAACTGTGCCGGAAGCCGATGACCGTGGCCGACCTGGCCGCGGCGACCAAGATCCCGCTCGGCCTGGTCCGCGTCCTCCTGGCCGACCTGGTCACCGACGGCCTGGTCAGCGTCCGCACCCAGGCCCCCGCGGCTGGGCCGGTCACCGACACCGGCCTGCTGCAGAAAGTCCTCAACGGCCTGCAGCGGATGTGAGCCGGCCGGCCAGGAGCTGGCCCGCCTGGTGCGCGGCCTCGACCGCTTCGGTGTGCATCACGGCGGCCAGGTCGGTGAACTCGTCCAGCGCCGGGTTGACCCCGACCAGGGTGAACTCGCGCTCGACCAGGGTCAGGTCGGCGTCCCACACCGTGCCCAGGAAGTGCGTGAGGTAGGCGGTGGAGTGATCCCAGCCCTCGCGCGGAGTGCCCGGGCCGTAGGCGCCGCCGCGGACCGTGGCCAGCACCACGGGCTTGCCCGCCAGGAGCGGCGGCCCGCCCGCGCCGGCCCGGGGGTCGGTGACGATCAGGTCGATCCAGGCCTTGATGTGCTGGGAGACGCCGAAGTTGTACATCGGCACCGCCAGCACGATGGCGTCCGCGGCCAGCAACTCGTCGACCAGGGTGGCGGCCAGCGCCACCGCCTGCCGCTGCTCCGGGGTGCGCTCGGCTTCCGGGGTCTGGCTGGCCGCGACGGCCAGCGGCCAGGCGTCGGCCGGGATGGGATCGGTGCCCAGGTGCCGCTGGACCACGGTGTCGCCGGGATGGGCGGCCAGCCACTCCCGCTCGACGATGCTGGCCAGCTCACCGCTGGCCGATCCGGCCACGCGGATGCTGGCATCGAGTCGGTAGAGCGTCATAACGGGGACTCCTCGGTGACGTTCGCCCGCCAGCCCTGTGCTGGCTGCGGGCGGGAGGTGTTTACTTCAAGCGTGAACTAACGTAACACAAGATACTTCACGCTTGAAGTATTCCCCGGCCAAGTATGCTCGGCGTCATGACGGCGAGCCCGCAGGCCGCGGCCGGACCCGCGGAGCCGCAGTGGCTGTCGGCCACGGAACAGGAAGCGTGGCTGGCGGTCTCGGCTCTGATGCTGCAGTTGCCTGGGCCGCTGGACGCCCAGTTGCAGCACGACTCGGGCCTGACGTTGTTCGAGTACCTGGTGCTGTCCTCGCTGTCCATGGCGCCCGATCGCACCTCGCGGATGAGCGAGCTGGCCCGGCTGGCCAACGGCTCGCAGTCCCGGCTGTCCAACGTGGCCCGGCGGCTGGAAGAGCGAGGCTGGCTGCGCCGCGAGCCCGACCCGCGCGATGGCCGGTCCACGGTGGCCCGGCTGACCGACCGCGGCTGGGACGTGGTCCAGGCCGCCGCCCCCGGCCATGTCGAGGCGGTCCGCCGGATGGTGATCGATCCGCTCAGTGATCCTCAGCTGGAGGCGCTGTCGGCGGCCGCGCACAGCATCGTCCGCGGCCTGGAAGAGGCCGGCCAGGCCTGCCGCGAGCAGGCGCCGGACTGCGGCGAGCCAGGGTCCGGCTGCGACGACGGCAGCCCCTGCTAGCGAACCGCCACCCGAGCTCGTAATACGTCACGTTCCAGCCACGGCCCCCACGCCGCCCCGGGCGGTCCGCTAGCGTCCTACCTGCGGACATATCGGGTTCAACAGGGGGAGAACACCAGATGACCGGGCAGCCGGGGGATCCGTTCCAGCCTTATCAGCCGTCGCCACCGCCTCAGCCGGAGTCGCCGACGCGGGCCTTCTCCGGCGACCAGCCGTTCGGCGGGTTCGGAACGCCCCCGCCGGGATCGACACCCCCGCCGGGGCCACCGGCGCCCCCGGGGCCGCCCCGCCCGCCGCACCGGGAGCGCAACGCGCTGATCGGCGCGGGTGCTCTGCTGGCGGTGCTGGCCATCGTCGGGTTCGCGCTGCCCGGGCGGGCCGCGAGCACCGCGGCCATTGCCCCGGCGGTCAGCGCGCCGGCCACCGCCCCCGCCGCCACCACTCCGGCCGCGGGTGCGTCCGGCCCGGCCGCGGGCGGCTCGTCGGCCGGGACCGGTGACTGCGCCAGCCAGGTTCAGACCTGGTCGGCCGGCGGCGCCACCCGCCAGATCGACGGGCTCGCCGCCAGCATCGAAACCTTCGGCGAGGACATGACCAAACTGGGCGACGACCTGGAGGGCGGCACCAGCGCCACCGCCGACGAGGCGGCGGTGCAGTCCGACGCGGCCCAGGTCCAGTCGGCCGCCCAGTCGGTCCAGGGCGACCCGGCCCCGACCTGCGTCCCCGGCCTTCGGCCGGACCTGTCCGGCGCCGCCGCCGACTATTCCGCGTCGGCGGTCGACGCCACCAACGGGCTTAACCAGCTGTCCAGCGGCAACCTGTCCGTGGCCGACCGGGACGTCCAGGCGGCCGCCACCGCCATCCGCCAGGGCAACGTCAAGGCCTCAGCGGCGTCGGCCGACATCAACAAGTTCAACGACAGCCAGGGCTGACGCGCTACTTGTGCGGTACGCCGTTGACGTCCATCGGGCCGACGTTCAGCGTCTTGTTCAGGACCAGCGGCGTGACGTAGGTCTCGGACTCGACGTTGAAGATCCTGGCCTTCAGCGCGGTCTTCTGGTTGGGCGGGATGACCTGGACCACCTGGGCCCGGGGGATGCCCGCGCTGGCGCCCGGATCCCGGGTGGCGAAGGTGACGTAGGCCGCGCTGGCGTCGCCCGGCTTCAGGGTCTGCACCTTCTTGCCCCCGGTCTGGGCCAGCTTCAGCGTCCAGTTGTCCTTCATGCCGAGCGGCGCGGGTGCTGACCCGACGCCGCCCAGCAGCTCGACCCCCGGGAACCCGTACAGGGTGCAGGTCCGGGACGACGCGTTGGTCAGCTGGACGTAGAAGTCACCGGCGGTGTGGTCCGGGTCCGTGGGCCCCTGCAGGACCTTCAGCGTCAAATCCTTGGTCTGGCACTGGTTGCTGCTCGCGGTCCCGGCGCCAGTACCGGAGCTGGTCGTGCCGCCCCCGGTGCTGCCACTGCCGCTGCCCCCGGTGCTGCCGCTGCCCCCGGCGGCGGCGGTGGCCGAACTGCTGGCCGTCGCAGCAGGCGCGCTGCTCCCGGACGCGCTGGTCGTTCCGGATCCGCCGGACGAGCACCCGGCCAGTGCGGCCGCCGCCATCGCCGCCGTAGCGGAAACCCCCGAGACCAACCTCATCCTGTTCACTAGG
>DASXJM010000770.1:0-1505 GCA_036497405.1 Streptosporangiaceae bacterium
GTTCCCCGAGGCGACCCAGGTCAGGTTCGGCTCGGACCTGCGCGCCGCGGCCGAGCCGCTGGACGGCCCGTTCTGCTCCGGGCTGGCCGCCGCGGCCAAGCAGACCGGGGTGGCGCTGGTGGCCGGGGTGTTCGAGCCCGCGCCGGGCGGCCGGGTGTACAACACCGCGGTGGCCTACGACGGGGCCGGCGAGCTGGTCACCGCTTACCGCAAGCTGCACCTGTTCGACGCGTTCGGCCACCGCGAGTCCGATGAGGTGGCGCCGGGCTCCGCGCCGGTCGCCTGCACCCTCGCCGGCGTCCGCGCCGGGCTGGCGATCTGCTACGACGTGCGGTTCGGCGAGCTGTCCCGGGCGCTCGCGGTGGCCGGGGCCGAACTGCTCGTGCTGCCCGCCGCCTGGGCGGCCGGGTTGTTCAAGGAAGAGCACTGGGTCACCCTGGTGCGGGCTCGCGCCATCGAGAACACCATGTGGGTGGCGGCCGTCTGCCAGGTGCCCGACCCGGACGAACCGCCGACCAAGGCCGCGACCGGCATCGGGCGCAGCATGCTGGTCGACCCGCTCGGCGTGGTCCGGGCCGACCTCGGGCCCGCGCCGGGCGTGACGGTCGCCGAGGTCGACACGGACCTGATCACGACCGTCCGGGCCAGCCTGCCCAGCCTGGCCAACCGCCGCGACGACGTGTTCGGCCCGCCTCCGCCGGTCAGCGGCGCATGACCGGCATCATCATGAGGGGTTGGCCCGCAAGCCGGACGCAGTGAAACCGGACTTCCAGTGGCGTTAGAACGCACTGGATCCGGGGGTTCATTGCGTTCCGATGGGGCGGGGCAGCCGGAGCGTGATGCTGATGGTGCCGGTGTGGCCAGAGTCCGATTTGCGACGGCGCGGGCACCGCTACCTGACTGGGGCTGGCCAGACGGCGCGGGCGGCGGTTACCTGACTGGGGCTTGCCAGAAGATGGGCTGCTCGCCGAGCGGAGAGGCGGTGAAGCCGACGCCGGTCAGCGTGCTGCCGGCCACGGCGAGGCCGGTGATGGCCTGGACGCCCGGTCCGGTCAGGCCCTTGCCGGCGGGCTCGGCTGCCTGCCAGGCCGAGCCGTTGGCCGACGTCCACACCACCACGTTCTGGTGGCCCGGGGTGCTGCCGTAGCTGCCGGTGGCGGTGAAGGTGCCGCCGGCCGCGGCCAGGGCGGTGACCGAGGTCAGGTCGGCCGGCACCGGGAGCGCCGATTCGGCCCAGCTGGCTCCGCCATTGGCCGAGCTAGCCGCGAACGGCACCGTCCGGCCCGTGGTGGTGAGGGCGGTGCCCACGGCGACCACGACGCGGCCGGCGCTCGCCACGTGCTCGAGCGTGGCGCGGGTGGAGCCGACCGGCATGGGCAGATCAACCTGGCGCCAGGTCCGGCCGCCGTCGGCCGAGGTCCAGGCCGACGGCTGGTCGCGGTGCGAGCCCACCGCCACGAAACCTGCTCTGCTGGCGGTGACCGCGTTCATCTGCCGGTTACCGG
>DASXJM010000771.1:0-7620 GCA_036497405.1 Streptosporangiaceae bacterium
GCCGGGCATGACTTCGACTCCAAGGTGGTGGTCAAGGTCAACGCGCCCGAGTTGCTGCGCAAGACGCTGGCCTCCGCGCGCTGGAAGGGCGAGCACATCGCCATGGGCACCAACGTGGATCCCTATCAGCGGGCCGAGGGCAAGTACGAGCTGATGCGCGGGATCGTCACCGAGCTGCGGGACCGGGCCAACCCGTTCTCGATCCTGACCAAGGGGACGCTGATCCTGCGCGATCTCGACCTGCTGACCGAGGCCGACGCCGTGACCGACGTCGGGCTGAACTTCTCGGCCGCTTTTGTCGATAAAGAGCTATGGCGGACCCTGGAGCCGGGCACGCCCAGTCCGGAGCGGCGGCTGGACGCCTGCGCCACGCTGACCAAGGCCGGGCTGCGCTGCGGCGTGCTGATGGGCCCGATCATCCCGTTCCTGTCCGACTCCCCGGCCCAGCTGGAGGCGGCGGTCCGGCGCATCGCCGACAGCGGCGCCGCCCACGTGACCCCGATCATCTTGCACCTGCGGCCGGGCACCCGTGAGTGGTACCTGCAGTGGCTCAACGACCACCACCCCGAGCTGGTCCGCCGCTACCTGCGCTTCTACGGCCGCGGGGCCTACGCGCCCAAGGCCTACCAGGCCGAGATCTGCGGCCAGGTCCGCGAGCTGGCGGCCAAGTTCGGGGTCGGCGCCACCACCCCCGCCGCAGGCCGCCGCATCGGCCCGCCGATCGACGAGGCACCCCCTTCTGCTCCACGCCCCGAGCCGGAGCAACTCCAGCTCAGCCTGCTGTAACCGTCGGCGTCTAGAGCCGCAGGGCTTCAGTCCAGCAGATCCGGGCCTGGATGGTGTCGAGCTGGCCGTCGCGGACCCAGGTCGCCTGCGGCTCGATGTCCCGGGCCGCCAGGGCCGCGCAATTGGCCAGGACAAGCCGCTGCTGACCGGCGACCCGGGCCACGACGTCACCGGGCACGCTGACCCCGTAGGCCGCGCAGAACACCTCGATCCGGCGGCGGCGATCGGGAGGCTCCGGATAGCGCAGCCACTGCACGCACTCGTGGTCATCGCGAAAGGGCGCGGCGTATTCCAGCGCGTAGGCCAGGTCGAACCACGATGACGCGGGCCGGGCATGGTCGAAGTCGATGAGGCCCACGATCTCGTGGCCGCGCCAGACTCCGTTCCAGGGCCCGAAGTCGCCATGGCAGACGAGCTCATCCGGCTCGCACATCCCGGGCCCGCTCGACCACTGGCTGTCCGGCGGAGGCCGGTAGCTGGCCACGGCGTCGTGGTATCGACGCAGGAACTGCGCCCAGCGCTGCAGCCCGGCCTCGGGGACGATCTTGGCCCAGCCGAGCGGACCCGACTCACCCTCGATCCAGGTGAGCCGTTCCTGGCCCAGGTCCAGGCTGAGCGGGCGCGGGGCGGGGAACCCGACCCCCTGCAGGTGGCGCAGCAGGTCGTGCACGGCCGGGGACCAGCACTCGGCCGGGCGGCGGACCATTTCCCCGGCCCGCTGTACCCGGCCTGTCACGGCCGCACTGTCACGGCTGGGCGCCTAGGGCCAACGGGAGCGCCTGGTGGCTAAGCGGCGGCCGGCTTCGGTCCAGGGCGAGCGCATCAGGCCCATGGCGCCGAGCTCGTAGCTGCGGGTCGCGCCGAGCGGGGGTGAGTACACGTGGACGCTGACCGCCGGGGCCAGCGAGACGTTGGCCAGGTGGTGTACCTGGCGGCGGCGCATGCGGCGGGCGGCGCCCTCGGGGATGTGGCGGACCTGGGTCATGACGCCGTTCAGGACCGAGATCCGTTCCTCCAGTTCGCCGCGGGCCACCACCAGCACGCCGGAGGTGCCCGCGTGGTCGTGCCAGCCGGTCTCCTGGCCGGGCAGCCAGGACTCCAGCCAGATGTCATGGTCGTCGGCGCTGTGCAGCCGCAGGTGCCAGCGGGTGTCCGGGTCCATGCGCACCAGGTCCTGCCAGCGGGCGGACGACCCGGCGATGGCGCGGGCGATCAGCTTCATCCGCGACCCGCTGAGCGGGATGACCACCTCGGCGGCTGGGTCAGGATCAGGATTACGGCGCATCGGGATCCAGTCTTGAACGTGAACCTGTGATGGAAAAGTCTACTAATTTAGTCGTTAAGATAGAGATTCGATACTCAGCGTAGCTTGTGCCACCGTTGAGTCAACCCTCATTGTGTCTTGAGTCAACCCCCGGTGACCATTGAACTCGCCCACAAGGTCATTAGTTCCCAGCAGCCCCGTCTGACACCAGTGCCATAGGTCCTTCCGGCCGTGACGCGGGCCTCGATGCCGCAACCGTTGTGCTGTGACCGCTCACGTAAACTCGACTGCCGTGACGAGCAATCGGACACAGCGAACGGGGATGATGTGATGCCCCGTGCCCCGCTGCCGGAAACCCAGCGGCCGGCCACGGAGCCCGGTGGCCTCACGGTTCGTACGGTGCCTATCGCCGATCCCGGCGATCTGCTGGCCGGCCTGCCGGAGGCGCCACTGGTGTCCTGGGTACGCCGCGGCCGCGGCCTGGTCGGCTGGGGCGAGGCCACGCGGATCACGCTGTCCGCGGGTGAGGACCGCTTCACCACCGGCGAGAAGCGGCTGCGGACCCTGTTCGAGAGCGCCGCATGCGAGGACCAGGTCCAGCTGCCCGGCACGGGACCGGTCGCGTTCGGCAGCTTCACCTTCGACCCGGCCTCGGATGGATCGGTGCTGGTCGTGCCGCGGGTGATCGTGGGCCGCGACGGCGCCGGCGCGGCCTGGCTGACCACGGTCAGCGATGGCCGCGAGCCGGCCGGCCGCCAGTCCTGGCCGGGCGCCGAAGGGCCGAACGGGGAACCGGTTCCGCCCGCTGGCATCCCGTCCGCGAGCACGCTGCGCTGGCACGACGGCAGCCTGACCGCACCCGAGTGGGCCCACGCGGTCGAACTGGCGGTGAACCGGATCACGGCCGGCTACCTGCGCAAGGTGGTGCTGGCCCGGGACATGTTCGCCACCGCCGTCGCGCCCATCGACCCCCGGCCCGTGCTCCAGCGGCTGGCCGCCCGCTACCCGGACTGCTACACCTTCGCCGTGGCCGACCTGGTCGGGGCCACCCCGGAGCTGCTCATCCGCAAGCAGGACCGCGAGGTGACGGCGCTGATCCTGGGCGGCACGCTGCCGCGCGGCGCCGAGCCCGATGCGGACCGGGCCCTCGGTGCGGCCCTGCTGAGCTCGGCCAAGAACACCGAAGAACACGCCTACGCGGTGGACTCCATCCGGGACGTGCTGGCCCCGCTCTGTGCCAGCCTGGACATCCCGGACCACCCGACGCTGGTCAAGCTGGCCAACCTGCACCACCTGGGCACCCCGGTCCGGGGCACGCTGGCCCAGGAACGGTCGGTGCTGTCGCTAGCCGACGCCGTCCACCCGCCCGCGGCGGTGTGCGGCACCCCGGCCGAGACCGCGCTGGAGCTGATCCGCGAGCTGGAACACATGGAACGTGGCCGGTACGCGGGCCCGATCGGCTGGGTCGATGCTCGCGGCAACGGGGAGTTCGGGATCGCGCTGCGGTGCGCCGAGCTGACCGGGTCCCGGGCCCGCCTGTTTGCGGGCTGCGGGATCGTGGCTGGCTCGGACCCGGTCGCCGAAGTGGCCGAGACCGAGGTCAAGTTCCTGCCCATGCGCCAGTCCCTCGAAGGCTGATCAGACCAGCACGCTGCTCGCGGCCTTCCTCAGACGCGTCCTCAGCTCGGCGCCGGCCTCGCGGCTGGTGCGCACCTCGATGATCCGCAGGCCGGTTCCGGCCAGGGCGCCGGGCAGCTCCCCGGCCTCGGTCAGCCGCTGGTACGGGAGCCCGGCCGCCGCGGCCAGCCGGCTCACGTCGGCCCCGTGCGGGGTGCCGAACACGCGCTCGAACGAGTCCGGGTAGGCGGCCGGCTCCAGCGTGGAGAAGATCCCGCCCCCGTCGTTGTTGACCACGATCAGGGCCAGGTCGGGCCGGGGCTCGGCCGGGCCCAGGAACAACCCGGGGGCGTCGTGCAGCAGGGCCAGGTCACCGATGAGGGCGTAGCCGGGGCCGCCCCCCGCGGCCTGGTGGGCCAGGGCGGCGCCGATCGCCGCCGAGGTGGTGCCGTCGATGCCGCTGGCGCCCCGGCTGGCCAGCACCCGGAGCCCGGCCCGGGGGGCCATGGACGTGTCCAGGTCGCGGATCGGCATGCTGGAGGCCGCCCACAGCAGGGCTCCGTCCGGGATCGCCGCGGCCAGGTCCCGGGCCAGCCGCGGCTCACTCAGGACCTGGTCCGCGTCCAGGATCCGGTCGGCCGCAGCCCGGGCCGACCGGTCCGCGTCCCGCCAGGCCTGGCGCCAGGCCGTGTCCGGGCTGGCCGGGGCCCCGGCCAGCTGGACGGCGGCGGCCACGTCGGTGGCCGTGCGGGCCGGGTCGTCCCAGCGCCCGGGCGCGGTCGCCACCACCACGTGGCGGCCGCCGTCGGCGCCCACCCCGCGCAGCAGCGCGCTCTGCGGGCGGGACAGGCCGGGCCGCCCGGCCGAGACCACCACGTCCGGCCGGTGCCCGGCCAGGAACTCCGGGGATCCGATCAGGTACTCGTAGGCCGACAGCGCGTCCGGCCCGCGCCGGGCCCCGGACGACGGCTCGGCCAGCACCGGCCAGCCCGCCGCCGCGGCCAGGGCCAGCAGCGGGCCCACATCGCCGCGGCCGTCGCCGCACACCACCAGGCCCCGTTCGGTCCAGGGCAGCTCCAGGACCGGCCCGGCCGCCGGTCCCGGCGCCGGCGCGGGGAACCTGGTCCACGGGGCGCCGCCCGGGCGGCCGTCGAGCGGTTCGGGCCACGCCGGGGCGGCCCCGTTCGCCTCCCCCGCGCCGAGATCGGGGACCAGCGGGTCGCGGAAGGCCAGGTTGAGGTGGACCGGGCCGGCCGCGGCTCCGGCCCGCCCCGAGGCCTGGCCCCAGGCCCGGCCGGCCAGCGACCGCCAGTAGCCCGCCTGCCCGGCTCGTTCCCCGGGCGCGCCCACCTCGCAGAACCAGCGCACGGCGTCGCCGTACAGCTTGATCTGGTCGATGGCCTGGTTGGCCCCGGTGCCGCGCAGCTCGGGGGGCCGGTCCGCGGTCAGCACCAGCAGCGGCACGCAGGACTCACTGGCCTCGATCACCGCCGGGTGGAAGCTGGCCGCCGCCGTCCCTGAGGTGCAGAGCACCGCGGCCGGCCGGCCGCTGGTCTTGGCCAGGCCCAGAGCCAGGTAGGCGGCGGACCGTTCGTCGGTGCGCACGTGCAGCCGCAGGTCGCCGTGTTCGGCCCGGCGGTGCAGCTCCATGGCCAGCGGCGCGCTGCGCGAGCCCGGGGCCAGTACCGCGTCGGTCAGGCCGCAGCGGATCAGCTCATCGGCCAGGGTGACGGCCAGGGCCGTCGACGGGTTCACGGTCGGGCCCTCATGGAGCGGGAACCTGGCCCAGATACTCGGCGGCGGCCTTGGCCCGGTCCCGCCAGGGCCCGGGGTCCACTTCCCAGCGGGCCAGCTGGTCCGGGTCCACCGCGGGCCGGCGCACCGGCAGGGCCCCCTCCACCGCGGCCAGCGGTTCGGCGGTCACGTCCCCGGTGAGCAGGCTCATGGTGCCCAGCCCGCAGGCGTAGGGCAGTCCCGGCAGGGCGGCGGCCAGGGCCACCCCGGCGGCCAGGCCGACCGAGCTGTCCACGGCGCTGGACACCACCACCGGCAGGCCGCATTCGGCCGCGATGCGCAGGGCGGGCCGCACGCCGCCCAGCGGCTGGACCTTCAGCACCACGATGTCGGCCGCCCCGGCCGCACGGACCCGAAGCGGGTCTTCGGCCCGCCGGATGGACTCGTCGGCCGCCAGCGGCACCGCGACCCGACTCCGGACCGCGGCCATCTCTTCCAGCGTGGCGCAGGGCTGCTCGGCGTACTCCAGGTTGAAGCGTTCCAGCTCGGTCAGCATGCGGACGGCGTGCTCAATGTCCCAGTGCCCGTTCACGTCGACCCGGACCCGGCCGCCGGGGCCCAGCGCGTCACGGACCGCCTCGACCCGGGAGATGTCCCCGGCGTCGGGCTGGCCGGGCTCGGCCACCTTGACCTTGGCCGTCCGGCAGCCGGACGCGGCCACGATCTCGTGGGCCCGTTCCGGGCTCACGGCCGGGACGGTCACGTTCACCGGTATCTGGTCGCGCACGGGCTCGGGCCAGCCCCCGGTGGCGGCCTCGATCGCGCTGGCCAGCCAGCGGGCTGCCTCGCGCGGGCCGTACTCGGCGAACGGGGAGAATTCGCCCCAGCCGGCCGGTCCCTCGATGAGCGCGCCCTCGCGGACGGTGATGCCCCGGAACTTGGTCGTCATGGGGATCGCGAACGCCCGCAGCGACCCCAGCAAGTCCTCGGCTGTCACGGGACCTAACCTTACGTGCGTGGTTGAGCGTCCTTTGCACGCGGTTGTCCTGCCGTCCACCGAGGCGGGCGGCCGTCTGCTGGAACTTCTGGCCGGGGCCCTGGACGGCACCGGCCCGGCCATTCTGCCGCTGGATCCGGACCTGCCGCCGGAGCGGCTGGCGGCCATCCTGGAAACGTTCGCGCCCGCGGCCGTGCACACCGCCGACGGGGTGATCCAGCGGCCCGAGGCCCAGTCGGCCGGCCCGGACACCGCGGTGGTGATCGCCACCTCCGGGTCCACCGGGCAGCCCAAGGGCGTGGAACTGAGCGCGGCCGCGCTGCGGCACTCGGCCCGGGCCACACTGGACCGGGTGGGGGCCAGCCCGGGTCAGCGCTGGCTGCTGTGCCTGCCCGCCACCCACATCGCCGGCGTCCAGGTCCTGGTCCGGTCGCTGGTCGCGGGGACCGACCCGGTGGTGGTGCCCCGGGCCGACGCTGAGGTGCTGGCCGGGTCGGGTTGCGGGCACGTGTCGATCGTGCCCACCCAGCTGCGGCGGCTGCTGGACGCCGACCCGGACGCGGCCTGGGCCCGCGGGTTCACCTCGGTGCTGCTGGGCGGGGCGGCCGCGCCGGCCGCGTTGGTCGCTGCCGCTCGCGCGGCCGGGGTGCCGGTGCTGACCACCTACGGCATGAGTGAGACCTGCGGCGGCTGCGTCTACGACGGCCGCCCGCTGGCCGGGGTGACGGTAGCCACCGGCGACGCCGGCACCGACGGCGGGCGGATCCGGATCACCGGCCCGGTCCTGTTCTCCGGCTACCGGGGGCGCCCGGACCTGACCGCGGCGGCCATGGACGGTGCGTGGTTCGTCACATCCGACCTCGGCGCGCTGGGACCGGACGGACGGCTGACCGTACGCGGGCGGGCCGACGACGTGATCATCACCGGGGGCGAGAAGGTGGTCGCCGGCGAGGTCGCGTCCCTGCTGGAGACCTGTCCCGGGGTCCGCGAGGCCGCCGTGGTGGGCCGCCCCGACCCCGAATGGGGCGAGCGGGTGACTGCGGTGATAGTTCCGGACAACCCCGCCCAACCACCGACCCTCGATCTGTTGTGTCGGCATGTGCGAGAGCGTCTGCCACGTTACGCTCTGCCAAGGGAACTTGTTCTGCGGGGCACATTGCCGATGCTGCCCAGCGGGAAACCCGATCTAGAAACGCTCCGCCGGGAACAATCCCCGGCCGGG
>DASXJM010000772.1:0-7363 GCA_036497405.1 Streptosporangiaceae bacterium
GCTCAGCGGGCCGACGGGAACTGAGGCGGCCGCTTCTCCCGCAGGGCGGTGTAGCCCTCGACCACATCCGGGCCCATGAAGGTCAGCATCTCGTAGGCGGCCGACTGCTCGAACGCCGGCCCGGCCGTGCGCAGCCAGCTGTTCAGCGCTCGCTTGGTCAGCCGGATCGCGGGCTGGGAGCCGGTGGCCAGGGTGTCGGCGATCCGCAGGGCCTCGTCCAGCACCTGGTCCCGGGGCAGGGCCTTGGCCACCATCCCGGCCCGCTCGGCCTCGGCGCCGGTGATCATCTCGCCGGTCAGCAGGTGGTAGCGGGCCTTGGCCATCCCGGCCAGCAGCGGCCAGATGATGGCGGCGTGGTCGCCCGCGGCCACGCCCAGCTTGACGTGCCCGTCGCCGATTCGCGCGTCCTCGGCGGCGATGGCCACGTCGGCCAGCAGGGCCACCACCGTGCCGGCCCCGACCGCGACCCCGTTGATGGCCGACACGATCGGCTTCTCGCAGTTGATGATGTTGTAGACCAGGTCGCTCATCTCGCGCAGCATGTGGCTGACCCGGTCGTAGTCACCGGCCATCCGCCCGACCATGTCCAGGTCGCCACCGGCCGAGAACGCCTTCCCGGCCCCGGTGATGACCGCGACCCGGGTCTCGGGATCGGCCGACACGTCGGTCCAGACCCGGGCCAGTTCGGTGTGCATCTGCTCGTCGGCGGCGTTGTACTTCTCCGGCCGGTCCATGGTGATGAGCAGGACCCCGTGGTCGCGGCGGGTGAAGCTCAGCTGCTGGTAGTCGTCGGTGCGCACGAGGCCGACGGTACCTCGCGCCGGGCCCAGCCCGCGAAGCTGGCCGGCGGCCGGCCCAGCACCTGCTGGACGCCGTCACTCAGGTAGGCGTCGGCGCCGCGCCGGATACCGCCCAGCATGGCCATCCGCCATTCGATGTAGCCGTCCGGGGTTCCGGCCGCCCGCAGCCCGGCCACGTGCTCGGCGTCGGGCTCGTCGGCGAACCGGACCGGGGCTCCCGAGGCCGCGGCCAGCACGGCGGCGGCTTCAGCGAAGCTGATCGCCTCCGGCCCGGACAGGTCCAGGGTGGCCCCGTCGAAGCCCCCGCCGGCCAGGACGGCGGCGGCCACATCGGCGACGTCGGCCACGTCGACGAACGGCTCCCGCCTGGTACCCACCGGCGCGGTGATCAGGCCGCCGCGGGGCACGAACATGGCCTCGGTGAAGTTCTGGTCGAAGTGCGCCGGCCGCAGGATCGTCCACGGCAGCGGGCCCGCCCGCAGGGCTTGTTCGGCCCGGTCCACGGCCCCGCCGGGCAGGAACTCAACCCCGCGCGCGGACAGCAGCACCGCCCGCCGGACCCCGGCGGCCTCGGCCGCGCCCAGCAGCCGGCTCAGGTCCGGGCTCCAGTCGGAGGCCGAGCCGGGCCCGACCACGAACAGCCCGCTGGTCCCGTCCAGGGCTGCGGGCCAGGTCGACGGGTCTCTCCAGTCAAAGCGGACGGCTGCGTGGCGGCTGGCGGGGCGCGGCTGCTGGCCGGCCTGGGTCAGCGCGGAACTGAGGCGGCGACCGACCTTGCCGGTGCCACCCAGGATCAGGATGTCGGTCATGACTGGCACTCTAAGCGGTGACCTTCGGATAATAAATGATCTAAAATCTTTAAAAGATTCGTGATCGTCTAATGTTGGGTGGGTGGACATCCTCGCTGATCAGCTCACACAGGCCCGGGCTCGGGGGGCCGTCTTCTCTGTTCTGCGCCGGATTTCACCGTGGGGTCTGCGGTTCAGCGGCCAGCGCCCGCTCACCGCGCATGTGCTGACCGAGGGCGACGGCTGGCTGGAACAGCCCGGCCAGGACCCGGTCTGGCTGCGGGCCCGGGATCTGGTGCTGATGACCGCCGGCCCGCCTTACGCGCTGGTCAGCGCGCCCGGCGCCGCGACTGTGCCGATCGCCGACGCCCGCCAGCAGGGGAGTGGCCCCGAGCCCGGGGCGGGTGACGGAGCCACCATTTTGTGCGGGGCCTACGTGCTCGACGGCAGCGTGGCCACCTCCCTGCTGCGCGCCCTGCCCCGGGCGGTGATCGTGCCCGCGGACGGCCAGGACCCGGCCTTCGCCGCGGCCGTGGCCCTGCTGTGCAGCCAGATCAGCCGGGACGCCCCCGGGCAGCAGACCGTGCTCGACCGGCTGCTCGACCTCATCCTGGTCTTCGGCCTGCGGGCCTGGTGGGCCCGGAACGAGACGGAGGCACCGGGCTGGTACCGGGCCCTGGGCCAGCCCGGCCTGCGCCGGGTCCTGGAGCAGGTCCACGCCGCCCCGCAGCAGGACTGGACCGTGCCCGGCCTGGCGGGCCTGGCCGGGATGTCCCGGGCCTCGTTCGCGGCCCGGTTCCGTCAGGTCACCGGGCAGTCACCCGGCAGCTACGTGACCGGCGTACGCATGCAGCGGGCCGAGGACGCCCTGACCCGCACCAACGCCACCCTGGCCGAGATCGCGGCCACCGTCGGCTACCGCAACGAGTACGCCTTCGCCACCGCGTTCCGCCGGCAGCACGGCCAGGCCCCCGGCCGCTGGCGCGCGGCCCAGCACCAGCCCGGGCCCTAGGCCGGGCCGCGGCACCAGGCGGCTCCGGGCGCGCCCTACGCTGGGGTTATGGCGAGCGGCGGTTCCAGGGTCACCAGAGTTTCCTGGTTGGTGGCGGGAGGTCTGGCCGGCTGGGCGCTGGCCCGGGCCTGCGGAGCCGACCGCCTGTGGCCGGCCCAGTCCGCCACGGTGCCGCTGCTCTCGTTCACCCCGCAGGTGGCCCGGGCCGCGCCCGTGGCCGCGCTGGGGGTGCAGCTGACCGGGCGGCGGGGACCGGCGGTGACCGCCACCCTGGCCGCGGCCGCGCTGGGCCTGCTGGTGGGGCCCCGCCGGACGGCCCGGCCCCAGCCGGCGGCGGGCGGGCCACGGCTGCGGGTGCTCACCCTCAACCTGTTCGCGGGCCAGGCCGACGCCGAGGCCGTCGTGGCCCGGGTGCGCGCGGTCGCCGCCGACGTGCTGTTCGCCCAGGAGCTCACTGACGAGGCCGCGACCCGGCTGAAGCAAGCCGGGCTGGACGACCTGCTGCCGCACTCCACGCTCGACCTCCGCGGCGGCCCGCGCGGCTCGGGTATCTACTCCCGGTTCCCGCTCCGCGAGGGGCCGCTGGTGGCCTACGCCCACGCCGCTCAGCCGACCGCGCTGCTCACGCTGCCGGGCGGCGAAACGGTTGACCTGATCTGCGTGCACCCGTGCGCGCCGACCCGGCAGCGCGCCGGTGTCGCCCGCTGGCGCCGGGAACTGGGCGGACTGCCCGCGCCCGGCGGCCGGCCGCGGGTGGTGGCCGGGGACTTCAACGCCACCCTGGACCATGCCGCGTTCCGCGACGTGCTGTGCCTCGGTTACGCCGACTGCGCCCGGCAGACCGGGCACGGGCTGGTCCCGACCTGGGGGCTGCCGGGCCGGGGTGCGGTGCTGACCCTGGACCACGTGCTGGCCGACCGGTCCTGCGCCGTGCTCGCCTACTCCGTGCAGGCCGTGCCGGGCAGCGACCACCGGGCCGTCCACGCCGAGATCCAGCTCCCGGCCGCGCCGCGGTGAGCAGGCGGGCCGGGCCGGACGTCCCCCTGGTGCCGGGCGGGGGCCGGATCCTCGGGCACGCCCTGGAATTCCGGCGCGACCCGCTGGCGCTGCTGCAGCGGGCCCGGCAGTACGGCGAGGTGGTCCGGATCCGGTTCGGGCCGGTGTCCATCTACCTGCTGAACAGCCCGGGCGCGATCCGGCAGGCCCTGGTCGGACAGGCCCGGAAGCTGAACAAGGGCCTCAGCTTCGGCCGGGCCCAGCGGCTGATCGGCAACGGTCTGGTGATGTCGGACGGCGAGCACCACCGCCGCCAGCGGAGGCTCATGCAGCCAGCCTTCCACCGAGCCGAGATCGCCCGCTATCTGGGCACGATGCAGCAGGTGGCGGTGCCGCGCATCGAGGCCTGGCCGGACGGCGAACAGCTGGCCTTCGACCGGGAGATGCGCTCGATCACCTTGACCGTGCTGGTCCGGGCCCTGCTGTCGAGCGACCTCGAACCCGAGGCGATCAATGAGATCGAAGGCCTGCTGCGGGTGCTGCTGGCCGAACTGATTCCCGACGGCATCGTGGCCAACATCCCGGCCCTGGCCTGGGTCCCGACCCGGTCCAACCGCCGCTTCGGCACGGCCGTCCGCCGCCTCGATCGCCTGCTGGCCGGGCTCATCGAGGGCTACCGGACCGGGGACCAGGACCGCGGCGACCTGATGTCGATCCTGATGCAGGCGCACGACGACGAGACCGGCACCGGCATGACCGGCCAGCAGCTCCGCGACGAGGCGGTCACGCTGGTCATCGCGGGCTCGGAGACTACCGGGAACACCATCGCCTGGGCCTGCTACCTGCTGACCCGGCACCCGGAGATCCAGGCCCAGCTGCAGCAGGAGGCCGATCAGGTGCTGGCCGGCCGGGACCCCGGCTACGACGACCTGGCCCGGCTCCCGGTGACCCGGGCCGTGATCACCGAGACCCTGCGGCTCTACAGCCCGGTCTGGATCCTGCCCCGCCAGGCCGCCGAGGACGTGGAACTGGACGGGCATCGGCTGGCGGCCAAGAGCAGGATCCTGTTCAGCCCGTTCGCGCTCAACCGCGACCCGGCCGTGCACCGCGAACCAGACCGCTTCGACCCCGGCCGCTGGGCCAGCCACGAGTACCGCCCGGGCGAGACCCGGCAGTCGTTCTTCCCGTTCGGGCAGGGCATCAGGAACTGCATCGGCGAGGGCTTCGCCTGGACCGAAGCGATCCTGCTGCTCAGCGCGATCGCGGCCCGCTGGCAGCTGCGGCTGGCCGACGGCGCCGACGTGCACCCGCTGGTGAGCAGCACGCTGGTCCCCAGCGAACTGCCGATCGTCGTCACCCGCCGTCAGCGGGCTTGACCGCCTTCGCCATCCAGCGGTCCCTGACCTCAACCATCACTGAGCCGTAGCCGATCGTCTGAAGCTGGGTGATCAGGGCGCCGGGGTCGATCGGGTTGTAGATGTCGTCGGCGTGGAACTCGTGCAGTTCGGTGCTGGGCAGGCTGTCCGAGGCAAGCAGGGCGCCGCCCGGCCGCAGTACCCGCAGGGCCTCGCTCAGCACCTGGTTCTGGCCGCGCCGGGTCGGCACGTGGTGCAGCATCGTGTGCGTGGTCACGGTGTCGAACGAGTCGTCCGGCCACGGCAGCCGGGTCGCGTCGCCGGTGACGATCTCCACGTTGGCCCCGCCGAACCTGGCCCGCAGCGCGTCGGCAGCCTCGGGATCGATTTCGATGGCGATCAGCGCCCCCACCCGGTGCCGCAGCCAGTCCGTGGCCGCGCCCGGCCCGGGCCCGATCTCCAGCATCCGGTCGCCCACCTCGACGTCCGCGAACAACCGGGGCAGCACCGTTTCCTGCAGCTGGGCGGCCCACTCCGGGCTGCCGCACAACCTGTGATGGTTCTCGTTCATGACGCCAAAGTAGGCCGCTGCCGCGTGGCGTCGGTGCTGGGGTCCGGATCGGCCCTGGACTGTGGATGTGGCCGGCGACCGGTAACGGTTATTTTTTAACCGCGCTAAAGTGCTTGCCATGGCGAACTACCGAGCTTTCAGGTCTGGACACAAAAGCAATTTAAGGGTAAAGACAAATGGTCGAACTGCGAAAATTATCTATGGCTTATCTGCCATTCCTCCTGTTAAGGTCCCATTGACGGCATGGGATCCCAGGCGGGAGTGGTAAATGACTCGATTCGTGGGGCGCTGGCGCAGGCGGCTGATGATTTCGGCCCTCGCGACCACGCTGATCACCATGGCCGGCTTCGGGCTGACGGCGGCGTCAGCGCAGGCATCCGGCCCGTGCTACTACTCGGGGGGAACTTGGTTCGCAGACACTTGCTGGGGCTCTCCGCACTGGATCAAATCCTTCACCGAGGAATACGCGGTACCCAAGAATCCGTCAAAAGGGGGCGCAACGTTCGCCATTTGGGGCGGCCTGGAGAATGGGGCCGGCAACACCGTGCTGCAGGGCGTTCTGAACTGGGACGGGAGTAGTTGGTCTGTCTATCCCGAGTACCAGTGGTCCACGAAGGACTATCAGGGTACGCATATCTCGGCTGCTTACAACGATACGATCACTTCCACCTTGACCGCTTCCAGTTGCTCCAGCAGCGGGGCGTGCACGTGGACCGAGACGGTCAAGGACAGCAGAACGGGTCAGACCTCGACCAGCAAGCCGATAGGCAGCGATGCGGTGTTTACCGAGTTGCTCGGCGGAGTGCTGGAAATTCATTCGATTTCGGGTTGCATCGAATTGCCCGCCAGTGACCACATCGCGTTCCGGGACCTCAAAGTCGTTGACAGTACCGGCACGTCCCCGACACCCGTTTTCGGCCCGTCCACGCCGGATCCGCAGTGCAGCATGAAGGTCCAGTACAGCTCGACTTCGGCCGACTTCATCTGGACGCCGTAGCCGGACTGCGGGCACATCAACCGGTGCTCCCGTCCGGCCGCTACGCCGCGGCCGGCGGGGGTGCCGCGTTTGGCGCGCCCGTCTCACCCGGCCACGCGCCGCCCCTTAACCAGCTATTCCTATTGATTTAGTAGTCTATGGGCGTCCGTCCGGACGACAGCGACCTGCGGGAGACGCGCTCATGGGCATGCATGTGCACTGGTATCTGCCGACGAACGGCGACAGCCGGGACATTGTCGGGTCGAGCGAGGGACACGAGCGGGACATCCCGTGGGGCGCCCAGTTCCGCGAGCCCACCGTCGACTATCTGGGCCAGATCGCGCGGTCGGCCGAGCAGCTGGGCTACGAGGCGGTGCTGACCCCGACCGGGACCTGGTGCGAGGACGCCTGGCTGGTCACGGCGGCACTGACCCGCGAGACCGAACGGCTGAAGTTCCTCGTGGCGTTCCGGCCCGGTGTGACCTCGCCGACGTTGGCCGCGCAGATGGCATCGACGTACCAACGACTGTCGCGGGGTCGACTGCTGCTCAACGTGGTCACCGGAGGTGAGGACGCCGAGCAGCGCCGGTTCGGCGACCACTTGAACCACGACGAGCGCTACGAGCGCACCGGCGAGTTCCTGTCCGTCGTCCGTGGCGCCTGGTCCGGGGAGCCGTTCGACTTCACCGGGAAGCACTACCAGATCGAGGGCGCGACCGTCATGAAGGTGCCGGACCCGGTCCCCGAGATCTACTTCGGCGGGTCATCGCCGGCGGCGGGTGAGGTCGCGGCGAAGCACGTCGACGTGTACCTGACCTGGGGCGAGCCACCCGCGCAGGTCGCGGAGAAGATCGAGTGGATCCGG
>DASXJM010000773.1:0-4816 GCA_036497405.1 Streptosporangiaceae bacterium
CCGGAACGCGATGTGGGTCTCGGTGTGGGTCACGCCCGGCACCTTGTTGAGCTTGCCCGGGATCACGTCGGCCAGCTCGTCGTGGGCGCGGACCCGCACCATGGCCACCAGGTCGAACTCACCGGTGACCGAGTACACCTCGCTGACCTCGGCGATCTCTGCGACCTGCTCCGCGACCTCGGGGATCAGCTGGATGTCGGCTTTCACCAACACGATCGCAGTGACCACGGCTGCCTCCTGCCAGTTGATGAACGCTGTTGGTGAACGCTGTGCCAGACCGGGTCAGGGTACCGAAAGCCAGTTGCCGAGGTCGTCCAGGGTGCGGACACCGAGCAGCGCGAGCCGGGTGATGAGCACGTCCAGCACGGCCGCGGTGGCCCGCGCGTCGGCCAGCGCCCGGTGGGAAGGCGCGGCCGGGGTCTCGAAGTAAGCGGCCAGCGTGCCCAGCTTGCAGTCCGGCACCTCGCCCGGGACCAGCACCTGCCGGGCCACCGCCACCGTGTCCAACACCGCGAAGTCCGGCCACGGCAACCCGCAGGCCCCGGCCGCCGCGGTGAGGAACCCCAGGTCGAACGGGGCGTTGTGCGCGGTCAGCACACTGCCCTGGGCGAACTGCAGCCAGGCCGGCATGACCTCCTCCGGGCGCGGCGCGGCCGCCACCATCTGGTTGCTGATCCCGGTCAGGGCCTCGATGTCCGGTGGCACCGGCATGGCCGGGTCGACCAGGGTGGAGAACTCGCCCAGCACCTGCCCGGCCCGCATGCGGACCGCGCCGATCTCGGTGATCCGGGCCTGCTCCGGCGACCACCCGGTGGTCTCCACGTCGACGATCACGTACTCCAGCCGGGTCAAGCTGGCCGCCGCCCGCCGCCACAGCGGTGGCGCCGGGATGCCGGGCGTCCAGGCGCTGTCCCGGAGGGGAGCCAGATCGGTCACAAATCCCACGCTAGGGGCCACCACCGACAGTTCGCCCTGCGGCACGCCGTGAGCACGGAATGTCAGTGGCCGTCCCTAGCGTGGGCCGCGTCTATTTCTTACGGAACGGAGACGTGATGGTTATCGATTGCTCACAATGTGAGTTCCATTTGGTGGCCTGTGACTACTGTCTGGTCACCGTGGTTACCGAGAATGACCGCCGCGAAAATTCCCGTAAGGACACTCGAAAGGGCAATCGGGACGATAATTCAGAGCGTCATGCGCTCGCCGCGCAAGAGCTGCGGGCACTGAACGTGCTGGCCACAGCGGGTCTAGTGCCGCCGCTGCGCTACCGGCCGGCCCCGGTGGGTGAGCTGGCCGACGCGATTGTAGCGTTATGAAGTCGTGCTCACGCAGTAATCGGTGAAATTGGGGCGACTCTCGCCGAAGCGCTTGAAACGGCTAAATGCTTTCACTATGGTCTCATCCCGGTTACACCACCCGATTTGCCCCTGGGCATTCACTGTCGGCAAGATCCCGCCGGGGAGCGGACCTAGTTATTTCCCGAAGGAGCGTGTCTGGCACGTGCGTACGCCGCTACCGGGCCTCAAGACCCGGATGAAGATCTGCGTGGCCGCCACGGCTGGTCTGGCGACCGTCGCAGGCCTGGCCACCTACGCGGGTACGGCCGGTGCAGCGCCCGAGCCGTCGATCACCCAGGTTGAAGCCAGGGTCAATCAGCTGAACTCGCAGTTTGACCAGGCCAACCAGCAGTACGACCAGGCCGCTCAGCAGTCCCAGCAGGCCCGGGCCAAGCTGGCCGCCGCCAACAAGAAGGTCGCCGCCAACCAGGTGCAGTTCAAGAAGCTGCAGGGTGCGGTGGCCGCGATCGCGGCCGAGAGCTACGAGAACAGCAACATGACCTCGATCGCCGGCCTGCTGACGTCCAACAACCCGGACACCGTGCTCAGCGGCGCCTCCCTGCTGCAGGAGATATCGCAGGGGCGGAACCAGCAGCTGAGCGCGTTCCTGGCCGCGGCCCGCCAGCTCAAGGACTCCCAGCAGCAGGCCCAGCGGACCAAGGACGCGCTGGCCGCGGTGGAGAAGCAGAAGCTGACCCAGAAGAACAAGGCCGGCAAGTCGCTCTCCGACGAGAAGGCCGTGTACGCCAACCTGACCGCGTCGCAGCAGCAGACGGTCCAGGCCAACTCGGTCGGCGGCAGTGGCGGCAGCACGACGCCCACGACCACCGTGTCCGACGCCACCAAGGGCGGCGTGGCCGCCAACTTCGCGCTGTCCAAGCTCGGCTGCGTGTACACCTACGGTGGCACCGGCCCCTGCGGCTCCGGCTACGACTGCTCCGGCCTGGCTCAGGCCGCCTGGGCGGCGGCGGGCGTCTCGATCCCGCGCACCACCTACGACGACTGGAGCTCCCTCCCGCACGTCTCCCTGTCCTCCCTGGAAGTGGGCGACCTGATCCTGTACGACGGCGAGGGTCACGTGGCCATCTACGTCGGGGGCGGCAAGATCGTCGACGCCCCTCATACGGGGGCCGTCGTCGAGGAGATCCCGATGAGCGAGGACTGGTACGCCCAGAACGAGGACGGCGCCGTCCGCCCGTAACTCTGACTGACCCATTCAGCGTGCCGCGCGTGGAGCCCTAGACTCGGGGCCTATGCGCGGCACGTTGATCGTTACCAACGACTTCCCGCCCCGGCAGGGGGGCATCCAGTCGTTCGTGCACGGGCTGGCCGGCCTGCTGCCCCAGGTCGCCGTCTACGCCCCGGCCTGGGACGGGGCCAAGGCCTTCGACAGCCGCCAGCCGTTCCCGGTCGTCCGGCACCCGACCTCGCTCATGCTCCCAGTCCCATCGGTGGCCCGCCGGGCCGTGGCCGCGCTGCACGAGTACGACTGCGACACGGTCATCTTCGGGGCGGCCGCGCCGCTGGGGCTGCTGGCGCCCACCCTGCGCCGGGCCGGGGCCACCCGGCAGATCGCCCTGACCCACGGGCACGAAGCGGGCTGGGCCATGCTGCCCGGCGCCCGCCAGCTGCTGCACCGCATCGGGGACACCGTCGACGTGGTGACCTACCTGGGCGAGTACTTCCGGGTCCGGCTGGCCCGGGCGATGTCCCCGCAGGCCGCGGCGCGCATGGTCCGGCTGGCGCCCGGCGTGGACGTGGCCACCTTCCGGGACGCCAAGCCGGCCGACCTGCCCGCGGGCGGGCCGACCGTGCTGTGCGTGTCCCGGCTGGTTCCGCGCAAGGGCCAGGACACGCTGATCCGGGCCTGGCCCGCGGTGCGGGCCGTGATCCCGGACGCCCGGCTGCTGCTGGTCGGCGAGGGGCCGTACCGCGGCGAACTGCAGCGGCTGGCCGACCGGCTGGAGGTGGCGGCCGCGGTCACGTTCACCGGCAGCGTGCCCGACCTGCCCGGCTACTACGCGGCCGCGGACGTGTTCGCCATGCCCTGCCGGACCCGGCGGGCCGGCCTGGACGTGGAGGGCCTGGGCATCGTCTACCTGGAGGCGTCCGCGGCTGGGCTCCCGGTCATCGGCGGCGACTCCGGCGGTGCCCCGGACGCCATCCTGGACGGCGAGACCGGCTATGTGGTGCCCGGCCGCAGCGTGCCCGCCCTGGCCGAGCGGATCATCGCCCTGCTGGCCGACCCGGCCCGGGCCCGGGCCATGGGCCAGCGCGGCCAGGCCTGGACCGAGCAGGAGTGGGACTGGTCCCGGGTCGCGGGCCGCCTGACGGCGATCCTGGACGCTTAGTTGGCGTAGAGGGCCTCGAGGTCCGCGGCCCGGTCCTTGACCACCACGTTGCGGCGCACCTTGAGCGACGGGGTGAGCTGCCCGTTCTCCTGGGTGAAGTCGCCGTCGACGATCCGGAACTTACGGACCGACTCGGCCCGGGACACGGTGGAGTTGGCGTCGTCCACCGCGGCCTGGACGTCCGCGATCAGGTCGTTGTTGTCGCGCAGGTCGGTGATGGTCGCGTCGGCCGGCTTGCCGTGCTTCTGCTTCCAGGCCGGGAACGCTTCCTCGTCGATGGTGATCAGCGCGGCCACGTAGGGCTGGCCGTCGCCCACGACCATGGCCTGGCTGACCAGCGGGTGGGCCCGGATGCGGTCCTCCAGCGGGGCCGGAGCCACGTTCTTGCCGCCGGCCGTGACGATCAGTTCCTTCTTGCGGCCGGTGATGCGCAAGTAGCCCTCGTCGTCCAGCTCGCCGACGTCGCCGGTCTGCATCCAGCCGTCCTCGGTCATCGCTTCCGCGGTGGCCTCGGGGTTCTGCCAGTAGCTGGGGAACACCGTCGGGCCCTTGATCAGCACCTCACCGTCATCGGCGATCCGGATGGCGTCGCCCGGCACCACCTGGCCCACGGTCCCGATCTTGTTACTGCTGGGCCGGTTCACGGTGGCGGCCGCGGTGGTCTCGGTCAGCCCGTATCCCTCCAGGATCGTGATGCCGACCCCGCGGAAGAAGTGGCCCAGCCGCTCACCCAGGGCGGAGCCGCCGGAGACCGCGTACTGGACCCGGCCGCCGACCGCGGCCCGGAGCTTGGCGTAGACCAGCCGGTCGAACACCGCGTGGGTGCTCCGCAGCCCGAAACCGGGGCCACGGCCGCCGCGGGCTCGGTCGTCCAGGGCCTGGCTGTAGGCGATCGCGGTCTGCGCCGCGCGCTGGAAGATCGCGCCCTTGCCGTCCGCGTCGGCCTTCTGCTCGGCCCCGTTGTAGACCTTCTCGAACACGCGCGGTACGGCCAGCAGGAACGTCGGGCGGAACGAGCCGAGGTCGGGCAGCAGGTTGGTCACGTCCGGGCTGTGCCCCAGCACGATGCCGTCGTCGATGCAGCCGACCTCGATGACCCGGGCCAGCACGTGCGCGAGCGGCAGGAAC
>DASXJM010000774.1:0-4248 GCA_036497405.1 Streptosporangiaceae bacterium
CTGCGGGCCGAGCCGTCGGTGGAGCTGCTGGCGGCCGACATGGACCCGTGGGCCTCCGGGCTCTACCTGGTACCACCGGAGTGCCGGACCCTGGTCCCGGCCGGGGCGGCCCCGGACTTCGCCGACACCCTGCTGGCCCGGTGCACCACCCTCGACGTCGACATCGTGCTGCCCACCGTCGACGCCGAACTGCGGCCGCTGGCCCAGCGCCGGGACAAGTTCGCCGCGGCCGGGATCTCGCTACTGCTGGCCGAGGCGGGCGCGCTCGACATCATCCTGGACAAGCTGGCCCTGGCCCGCCACTGCGCGGGGGTGGTCCGCATCCCGCGCACCGAGATGTTCGGCCCGGAGCTGGACCCGGCCAGCTGGAACTACCCGGTGGTGGTGAAGCCGCGGACCGGCAGCGGGTCGCGGGGCATCCACATCGTGGCCTCGGCCGCGGAACTGGCGGCCATGGACCGCTCCCCCAGCCTCATCGTGCAGGACTTCCTGCCCGGCGAGGAGTACTCGGTCGACGTGCTGGCCGACACCAACGGGCACGTGATCGCCAGCGTGCCGCGGATCCGGGCCCGGGTCGACTCCGGGGTCTCGGTCGGCAGCCGCACCGTGCACGACCCCGAGGTCGAGTACTTCGGCCGGGCCGTGGCCCGGGCCACCGGGATCACCTACGTGGCCAACGTCCAGTGCAAGCGGGACCGGGACGGCAGCCCGGCCCTGCTGGAGGTCAACCCGCGGATCCCGGGCACGCTCGGGCTGACCATCGCGGCCGGGGTGGACATGCCCCGGCTGGCCCTGCAGGCCCTGCTCGGCCGGGGGCTGCCCGCGGCCCTGGACTTCCGCGAGCTGGCCGTGGTCCGCTACCTGGACGAGTGTTTCGTCGACCCGGCCGAGATCTCCGGCCTGCAGGTGGGGGCCCAAAAGGTGGCCCCGTGACGGCGCGGGTGGCTCTGGACGAGGACTTCCATGTGCACTCGACGTTCTCAGACGGGGCCAGCACCCTGGCCGAGAACGTGGCCGCCGCGCGGGAGCGCGGGCTGCGGACCCTGTGCCTGGTCGACCACGTGCGCCAGGACACGGCCTGGGTGCCCGAATTCGGCGCGGCGGTGGCCCGCTACCGGGGCCAGCCCGGGCTGCGGGTGCTGGCCGGAGTCGAGACCAAGATTCTCGACACCTGCGGCCATCTGGACCTCCCGGCCCAGCTCGACGACTCCGTCGACCTGGTGCTCGTGGCCGATCACCGCGTTCCCTCGCCAGCGGGGCCGGTAGACCCAGCGACCAGCCTTCGGGAAATTGAAACCGGAACCACGACGGCGGCGCAGCTGATCGAAGACCTGTGCCGGGCTACGGCGAATGCGCTGTCGCCCGCGCGCTGTCCGCGGCGGCCGTTGCTGGCCCACCTGTTCAGCGTGCTGCCCAAGGTCGGCCTGACCGAGGACGACATCCCCGGCCCGGTCCTGGCCGAGCTGGCCTGGCGGATCGCCCGGTCCGGGGCGCTGGTCGAGGTGAACGAGAAGTGGTCCTGCCCGTCGCCGCGCACGGTGGCGGCGCTGGCCGCGGTCGGGGTGCCGCTGGTGGCGGGCAGCGACAGCCACCACTGCCGTGACATCGGCCGCTACGACTCGGTCGCGGCCACCGTCGGCGCGGTTACGGCATGAACGCTGCCGGGCATGACGCGCATCTGGCCGGGGACTGGCTGCTGATCATCCTGGTCATCATCGCGGCCCTGCCCGAACTGGCCGCGTCCTGGCAGTACCTGCTGATCATCGGCCACTTCCGGCGCAATCACTACCGGGACTGCGCCCCGTACTTCCCGCGGGCGTCGGTGCTGATCCCGGCCTGGAACGAGGCGGCGGTCATCGGCACCTCCATCGACCGGCTGATGGCGCTGGAGTATCCCGGCGAGGCGCTGCGGGTCTACGTGGTCGACGACGCCAGCACCGACCTGACCCCGGATGTGGTCGCCGAGCGGGCCGCGCGCTACCCGGGCCGGGTGTTCCATCTGCGCCGCGAGCACGGCGGGCAGGGTAAGGCCCACACCCTCAACCACGGCCTGGACGTGGTCCTGGCCGACGACTGGATGCAGGTCCTGCTGATCACCGACGCCGACGTGATCTTCGAACCGGCCTCGCTGCGCACCATGACCCGCCACCTGGCCGACGATCGCGTGGGCGCGGTCACCGCCTACATCAAGGAAGGCAGCCGGCCCGGCAACTACCTGACCCGGTTCATCGGCTACGAGTACGTCACCGCGCAGGCGGCCGCGCGCCGGGCCCAGAACGTGCTCGGCGCGCTGGCCTGCCTGGCCGGCGGGGCCCAGTTGCACACGCGGGCCAACCTGGAGGCGCTGGGCGGCCGGATCGACACCTCCTCGCTGGCCGAGGACACCATCACCACGTTCGAGACCCAGCTCGGCGGGCGCCGGGTCGTGTTCGAGCCGCACGCCACCGTGTGGGCCGAGGAACCGGGCACACTCACCGGGCTGTGGAAGCAGCGGCTGCGCTGGGCCCGCGGCAACGTCCAGGTGACCCGGCGCTACTGGCGGCTGTGGTTCCACCCGGCCCGGCGGCACGGCCAGGGGCATGCACTGGGCGGGGTCAGCTTCGGGCTGTTCTGGTTCTGCCTGTTCCTGCAGCCGGTGTTCATGATCACCTCGTCGGCGGCCCTGCTCACGCTGTACTTCAGCGGGTTCGGGCGGGTCTGGCTGGCGTTCCACCTGCTGTGGATCATCAACGCGGCCACCTACGCCTTCATCACGTGCTTCACCCTGCTCATCGACCCGGCCACCGCCCGGCGCTGCTGGCGGCAGGCCATCTTCTTCCCGGGCGCGATCAACCTGGCCATCATTGCCTACAGCTGCTTCCCACGACTGTTCTCGTCCGGGGTGCACTCGGTGGAGCGGGCCCTGGACGGCAGCCCCGGTCACGGGGCGCCCGGCTGGCTGATCGTGTTCATCTACGCCTGGCTGACCCTGTCGATGGCGGTGGCCTGGCTGGCCAAGGCGATCGGGTCGCGGCGAATCGGCCGCGTGCTCAGCCCGCTCCTGGTCTACCTGGTCGGCTACGGGTCCGTGCTCTGTGCCTGCACGTTCACGTCCTACGTGAAGGAGCTGCGCCGGGCCGAGGCGCACTGGGAGAAGACCGAGAAGACCGGGAAGGCCGTGGTGCCCACATGAGCCGTGGTGGCCACGTGAGCCGTGGTGGCCACGTGAACGGACAGGAGCCCGGCCGTCCGGGCGGGTTCCGGCAGGAGATCGGGGCCGCGCTGCGGTACGAGCGGGGCCTGGTCGTCAAGGCGATCGCCGCGCTGGCCGTGGTGGCCGTGATCGTCGTGCTGCGCACGCTGTACTTCAGCTGACGGCGTCGGCTGACCGGCGTCGGCTGAAAGGACGGGGGACCGATCGTGGCGTGGAAGACAGGGTTGCGGTGGCACGTGATCGCGGGGGCCGGGGCGGCGCTGGTGGCGACGGCGGCCGCCCTCAGCCTGGCCCTGATCGCCGCGGCCGGGATCCACACCAACGGGCACCTGCTGGGTGAGCAGCTGGTGCCCGCGGCCGCGGGCACCAACAACCTGATGGACAAGTACTACGCGGAACAGGCCTGGGTGCGCGGGTACGTCAACAGCGGCCGGAGCGGCGAGTCGACTGCACCGCTGGCCGCGGTGCAGCAACAGGCGGCCGCGGCCCAGGCCGAGGTCCGGTCCCTGGTCGGTGACTACCCGGGCCTGGTGGCCGCGCTGGACCGGACCATCGCCGCCCACCAGGCCTGGCTGGTCAAGGTGGCGCAGCCGCAACTGGCCGAGATGGGCCGCGGTGACGTCAAGGCCGCTCGGGCCCGGGAGAACAACGCCGCGCTGAGCCGGCCCTACCTGATCGCCACCCGCACCGCCGGGGCGGCCCTGCAGTCCGGCATCACCCACCAGCAGCAGATCGTGACCGCGCGGCTCACCGACGCCCAGAACCTGCTCCTCGGCGCGCTGATCGGCATGAGTGCCCTGGTCGTGATCATGGTGGCGGCCGGGGTCTCCGCGGCCTGGTTCAGCCTGCTGCGGCCGTTCCAGGCGCTGCGGGCCGCGACCGAGGCCATCGCCGGCGGCGACTACAGCGTCCGTATCCCGGCCGTGGGGCCGAACGAGCTGCGGGCCCTGGCCCGCAGCACCGAGCTGATGCGGATGCGCCTGGTGACCACGCTGGACGAACGCGAACAGGCCGAGTTCCGGTTCCGGCAGTTGTTCGACACCGCCCCCGACGCC
>DASXJM010000775.1:0-1659 GCA_036497405.1 Streptosporangiaceae bacterium
CTGCTGGCCGTCGCAGCAGGCGCGCTGCTCCCGGACGCGCTGGTCGTTCCGGATCCGCCGGACGAGCACCCGGCCAGTGCGGCCGCCGCCATCGCCGCCGTAGCGGAAACCCCCGAGACCAACCTCATCCTGTTCACTAGGTAACACTCCTATCGGTGTCCCGTTCATCGTTCTTCCGACACCCGTTGAGACGCCGCAGCCCCGGTCCAGGTTGGACCGTTTCGCAGCCCGGCCACTCAACGCAACTGAGCCGGCGGTCGTCTATGGGGGTGACCACGACAGTCAGGGGAACATGTGGACAGAAAGCAGACGCGGGCCTTCGAGGGCTTCGTCGCCGAGTCAGGAGACACCCTGTTGCGGATGGCGACCCTGCTCACTTCGGACATTCACCTGGCCGAAGACGTGTACCAGGAGACCCTGCACCGCCTGGCCGCCCGGTGGGCGCGAGTCGACAGCCCGATGGCGTTCTGCCGCCGGGTCATGCACAACATCGTGATCGATCAGGCCCGGGCCCGGGGACGGCGGCCCCAGCACCTCGGCCTGGTCCAGGGCCACGAGAGCAGCGACCCCAGGTCGGGTGACCCGGTCGCCGCGGTCGAGCTCCGGCCAGCCCTGCTGGTCGCGCTGAGCACGCTGACCCCGCAGCAGCGGGCCATCGTCGTGCTGCGGTATTTCGACGACCGCAGCGAGAACGAGGTCGCCGACCTGCTCGGTGTCTCGCCCGGGACGGTCAAGAGCACCGCGTCCCGGGCCGTGGCCCAGCTCCGAACCCAGCCCAGCCTCATCGCCCTGTTCGCCGCCGACGCCGTCACCCCCAGCACCATTGGAGAGAACCACCATGCCCGGTACTGACGAAGACATCCTGCGTGATCTGATGGGCCGGGCCACCGGTGACCTGCACGCCGCCCCCGCGGTTACGGCCCGGGTGCTGGCCCGGCAGCGCCATCACCGCTGGCGCAACCGGGCGGTGGCCACGGTCGTGACCGGCGCCGCCGCCGGGACGGTGGCCGGCGTGGTGGTGGCCGGCCAGGGCGGCGCCGCCGGACCCCAGGCCCACGGCATTCCGGCTCATCTGACCGCCGCCCAGCACGTGCTCTACCAGCTGAGCGACGCCGCCGCCGCGGCCCCGGCGCCGTCCGGCCGGTACGTGACGCTGACCGAGAGACAGGATGCCGGGATCAAGCGGACCAGCGTGCTGGACAGCCGGACCGGCGACGTCTACACCTACCAGCAGGGCCCGGGCGTCCCGGCCGAACTGCCGGTGGCCCGGCACGACTCGCCGACCGTGGCCGAGTTCGGCCGCTGGCCCACCGGCCCGGCCCAGCTGCGGGCCTTCCTGCTGGCGCAGGCCCAGCAGCAGCAGGCCCAGGCGGTCAAGCAGATGCAGGAGAAGCTGAGCGGGCTGCCAGCCCGGGCCCGGCAGAAGGCCGAGGCCCAAGCCCAGGCCGCGGCCCGTCAGATCAGCGACGACGACCTCGTCTTCGAGCAGGCCACCGACACGCTGTGGAACCCGCTGGTCCCACCGGCCCTGCGGTCCGCCCTGTACAAGGTGCTGGCGGGCACACCAGGAGTGGTCGTCCGCACTCACACCCACGACATGAGCGGCCGTCCCGCCACCGAGATCAGCCGGGTCGACAACTCCGAGGGCGAAACCACCTC
>DASXJM010000776.1:0-13223 GCA_036497405.1 Streptosporangiaceae bacterium
AGAACGGCACGATGAGGACCACGGCGATCACCGGCCGCAGGACCCGGAACCAGCCCACCTTGCGGCGGCCCAGGTCCGACTCCAGCACGACCCCCAGCACCGCCAGCTGCAAAATCAATACGCTTGTCGTCATGCCCCCACGGTCGCGAGATCCCGGCCACACCGGATCGGCCCCAGGGTGGGTTGAGGGGGTGGAGATCACCTCCACCGGGGTGGAGGGGGTCACCCTCCTGGCCGAGGATTACGTGGAGCGGGCGGCGGCCCTGGACCCGGCCCTGGCCACCTTCTCCGGGATCGCCGGGCACGACGGTGAGCTGCCGGATCTGAGCGCCGACGGGTTCGCCGGACGGGCCGAGCTGGATCGCTCGACCCTGGCCGCCCTCGATGCCGCCGAGGCGCCGGGGCCACGCGAGCAGATCGTCAAGGCCGCGATGCAGGAGCGGCTGGCCGTGGCCGTGGAACGCTACGACGCCGGCGACCTCACCAGTGACCTCAACGTGACCGAGAGCTGGGTCCAGTACGTGCGCGAGGTCTTCGACCTGATGCCCACCGAGGGCGGGGAGGCCGCCGCCACCGTGGTCCGGCGCCTGGCCGCGGTGCCGACGGCCTATGGCCAGTTCGCGCAGACCCTGCTGGGCGCGGCCCGGAACGGCCGGCCCCCGGCCCGGCGCCAGGTCGAGGAGGTCGCCCGGCAGTGCGCGGCCTGGGCCAGCCCGGCGGACTCCTTCTACCAAGGACTGGCTGGCCGGCTGACCGGGGTCCCGGACTCGCTGCGCGGGGAGTTGGATGCGGCCGCCCGCGCGGCCACGGCGGCCACGGCCCAGCTCGGCGGCTTCCTGCGCCACGAACTCCTGCCGCTGGCCCGGGAGAAGGACGCCTGCGGACCGGAGGTCTACTCCCGGGCGTCCCGGCACTTTCTGGGCGCGGCTGTGGACCTGGCCGAGGCTTACGCCTGGAGCTGGGAGGAGGTGGCCCGGTTGCGCGCCGAGCAGGCGCGGGTCAGCCGGCTGATCCGGCCCGGCGCCAGCCGGGCGGAAGCGGTGGCGATCCTGGACCAGGACCCGGCCCGGCGCATCGAGGGCCGGGAGCCCTTCCGAGCCTGGATGCAGGACCTAGCCGAGCGCACGATCGCGCAACTGCACGGGACCCACTTCGACATCCCGGCCCCCGCGCGGCGGATCGAGGCCCTGATCGCTCCGGTCGACGACGGCGGGATCTACTACTCGGGGCCGTCGGAGGACTGGTCCCGGCCCGGGCGGATGTGGTGGTCGGTGCCGTCCGGCCTGAACCAGTTCGCGACCTGGAAAGAGGTCACCACCGTCTACCACGAGGGCGTCCCCGGCCATCACCTGCAGATCTCGCAGTCCCTGGCCGAGCAGGAGAACCTGAACCGCTGGCAGCGGAAGCTGGCCTGGGTCTCGGGCTACGGCGAGGGCTGGGCCACCTACGCCGAGCGGCTCATGGCCGAGCTCGGCTACCTGGACGACGACCCCGGGGCCTACCTCGGGCTGCTCGACGTGCAGGTCATGTCGGCCGCCAACGTGGCCCTGGACATCGGGGTGCACCTGGAGCTGAAGATCCCCTCAGGCGCCGGCGGCCGGGAGGGTGAACGCTGGAACGCCGGGATCGCCTGGGAGTTCCTGCGAGCCCACTCCAGCTGGAACGAGCCCCGGCTGCGCTTCGAGCTGAACCGCTACCTCGGGTGGCCCGGCCAGGTCCCTTCCTACAAGCTCGGCGAGCGGGTCTGGCTCCAGGCCCGCGACGAAGCCAAGGCCCGGGCCGGAAGCGCCTTCAGCCTCCAGGACTTCCACTCCCAGGCCCTCAGCCTCGGCGCCATGGGCCTAGACCCGCTGCGCACGGCCCTAGCCGCGGGCTCAGCTGACGGCCAGCCGTAGGTCCAAGGTTTTGTCGCAGCGTTCGGCGACTTCGGGGTCGTGGGTGGCCATGACCAGGGCAGCGCCGCGGTCGGTGATGCCGAGCATGCGGTCCAGGACGACCGTCCGCGCGGCCAGGTCCAGCTCGGCGGTGGGTTCGTCGGCGACCAGCAGCTTGGGCCGCCGGGCCAGCGCGCGGGCCACCGCGACCCGCTGCTGCTGGCCGCCGGACAGCTCCTCCACGATCTGGCCCGCGTGCGGGCCGAGGCCCAGCTCCTCCAGGGCGGCGGCCGCGGCCGCCTGGGCCTCCGGTGCGGGCCGCCCGGCCGCCCGCACCGCGACCTCGATGTTCTCGGCCGCGGTCAGCAGGGAGACCAGGCCGTAGCCCTGGAGCACCATGGACACCCCGGCCCAGGGGGCCCGGGTCCCGGTGCGCCGTTCCCCGTCCACGTACACCTCGCCGGCGGTGGGCGCGGCCAGCCCGGACAAGATGGCCAGCAGGCTGGTCTTACCGGACCCCGAAGGCCCGATGACGGCCAGGCTGCCCCCTTCGGGCACGTACACGTCCACGCCGTTCAGGATGATCTGACCCTCCCGCTCATAGCGGATCCCGCGGGCCTCAAGCACGTTCGTCCCCCTCCAGGTTGGCCCGGTGCAGCGACACTCCGTCCGGCGTCGGGACGGCCTGGACCAGCGTGCCCGGGGGCAGCGTGGTCTCCAGCACCTCGGTCGGCAGCTGGACCGACCCGTCCCTGGACACGACCAGGTAGTCCTGGCCGGCCTGACCCTCGGCCCCGACCCGGCCGTCGCGGATGGTGACGGTACGGCTCAGTGAGTTGCCCACCACCGGGTCGTGGGTCACCATCACCACGGAGGTGCCCTGATCCTGGTTGGCCGCCCGGATCAGGTCGAGGACCGCGGTGGCCGAGCCCCGGTCGAGCTGGCTGGTGGGCTCGTCGGCCAGCAGCAGCCGGGGCCGGTTGGCCAGGGCGACCGCCACGGCCAGCCGCTGCTGCTCGCCGCCGGACAGCCGCCCGGCCCGGCGGTGCGCCACCCGGGCCAGCCCCACCGCGTCCAGCAGTTCCGCGGTCCGGCGGCGGCTGGCGGCCCGGCCCGGGTGAGCGGGCCGCTGCGCGAACATGACGTTGCCGGTCGCGGTCTCGTTGGCCAGCAGGTTACGGCCGGGGTTCTGCAGAACCACGCCCACGTCGTGCAGCCGCAGGGCCGCGGCCGAACGGCTGTTCAGGTCGTTGACCCGGCGGCCGCACACCACGACCCGGCCCGCGGTCGGCTTGAGCAGCCCGGCCAGCAGCCACAGCAGGGTGGACTTGCCCGCGCCGGACGGCCCGAGCAGGGCGACGGTGTCGCCGGCCGTGACGGTCAGGTCGATGCCGCGCAGCGCGGTCACCTCCTGGCCGAGGGTGCCGTAGACCTGGACCAGACCGTCGCAGTGCACCACCGGTTCGGATTCCACGGTCGCGCTCATGTTGGGGTCTCCCGCAGCTGGTCGAGGCTGACGCCCCGGATGAGCGTGCTGCTGGCCGCCGCGGCCGCGATCGTCAGCACCGCGACCGCCACCACCAGCATCACCACCAGCGGCAGCACCGGGGGTACGTAGGACACCACCGCCGCGGGCGGCGCGGTGAGGAACTCGGGCACGCTCCGCAGCGTCACCAGCGCGGCGACCGCGCCGATGATCACTCCGATCACGGTGCCGAAGCCAAGCAGCAGGGCCAGCTCGGTGCGCACCGCCCGGCGCAGCGTGCGGAACGGCACCCCCGAAGCCGACAGGGCGGCGTACTCGTACCGGCGGCGCCGGGCCGACAGGTACAGGTCGAGGATGGCCGCGCCCGCCGCCAGCAGGGTGGCGGCGGCCGCATCGGCCAGGAACAGCACGCTCGACAGCGCGGGCCCCTGGCGGGCGAACGTCGCGGCCAGCTGGTCGGTGGTGCTGGAGCTGAGGACGCTGACCCCGGCGGCCTCCAGCCGGCCCTCGATGGCGTGCTGCGCGGGACCGGCCAGCCACACCTGCTGGACGGTGGTGGGAGTCGAGTTCTGGCCGGCCGCCAGCTCGGCGTAGCGGCGGTCCACGATCACCCCGTTGGCCGGGGCTCCGGGCACCGCGACCGCTCTGGCGATCACCTTCAGCCCCAGCGCCGTGCCGTCCAGCCCGGCCCCGGTGGCCTGGGTCTGGCCCGGGCTGACCAGGGCCGACGACACCACGGCGGGCAGCGGATAGGGGCGGTTGACCGAGGTCAGGATGGCGTCCTGGAAGTTCCGGCTGTTGAACGACCAGCTGAGCCCGCCGCTGCCAGGCTGGATCGAATCCGGCGGGTCGTCCTGATGCCCGGGCCGCCAGTAGCGGGCGCTGGTCAGGGCCTGCTGCGGCCCCGCGGTGACCCAGTGGCCGCCCCGGTACTCCTGCATCCCGGTGATGGTGATCGTCCCGCTGACCGGGGAGCCCAGCTGGCTGGTGGGCGGACCGAGGTCCAGATCCTGCAGCACGCACGGGCACCCCACCAGCTGCCCGGTCAGGGTGACCGTGCCCTTGGCGGGCACGGCGCCCAGGCTGACCGGTGAGGACCCGGTGGTGACGTCGGCCGACAACGAGGCCCCGGCCGGGTTCACCTTCTCGGCCTGGAGGCTGATCCGGAACGCGGAGCCGTTCAGCACGATCGGGGCCGGGGCCGACGGCGCCAGCTGGGTGGCCAGGTCCTTCAGCGACGGCTGGCCGGGTCGGGAGGTCCAGGTCGCGACGTCGGCGAACTGCCGCGGGTCCACGGCCAGCACGGTCAGCCCGGCGTTGCTGCTGGACGTGCTGGTGTAGCTCTCGACCGCGGCGGCCTGGTGCCCACTCGGATCCGCGTGCGCGACGACCGTGCCCAGGTCCTGGCCGGACGGGGCGCTCACCGTCAGCACGGTCGGGGCTCCCACCTCGGTGGCCGCCACGCGCTGCTGGTTCTGGTCGCCGACCGACCAGGCGCTGACCGCGAAGGTGGTCAGGCCGATGGCGGTGACCAGCACCATCACGGCCCGCACGCCGCTGGGACGGCGGGCCACGTGCCGGATGGCCAGGAACGTGCCCAGGCTGCCGCCCCGGCCGGTCCTTCCGTAGGCGGCCCGGCAGCCGACCGGCAGCAGCCGCGAGGCGATGACCGCGACCGTCAGCCCCAGCAGCCCCGGCACCAGCAGGATGAGCGTGCCGGGCTTGGCCGAGCTGACCTGACCGGAGATGTACAGCTCGAGCAGCCCGGCCAACGAGAAGGTCGCCAGCACCGCGTCGGCCACCCAGCCGCGGCTGGTGATCCGCAGGCCGGAACGCCGCCATTCCTCCAGCACCGGGCGCCGCAGCGTCCGCTGGGCGGCCAGGGCGGCGGCGGCCAGGCCACCCAGGGTGGCGGCCACGGCCGCGCCCCAGGCCAGGCCGGCCAGGTCCACCGGGGTGCCGGCCCGCAGCAGCAAGTGGCTCAGGATCGCGGTGGCGCCCCATCCGGCCAGCACGCCGGTGGGCAGGGCCAGGGCCAGCAGGATGATCGGTTCGGACAACCCGAAGACCGCGGTCGCCCAGGACCCGCGGCCGCGCAGCTTGGCCAGGGCGATCTCCGCGCCGCGTCCCTCGACGGCGTCGGTGACGGCCAGGAACAGCAGCAGCAGGCACAGGGCCAGCAACTGCAGGGTGATGAGCAGGATGGGGATGGCCAGCGAGGTCCAGCCGGACGTCACCGAGGACAGCGTGGCCGGGATGGCCGTGTTGACCAGGATCTGCGCGTCGGCCAGGGCCGGGTCCTGGCTGAACGCGGTCATCGCCGCCTTCAGCTGGTTCACCTGGCCGCCGGTGACCCGGTCGACGTTGAGCACCACGTCCACGAGCGCCGTGCCCTGGAACGTGGCCGGGCCGTTGGTGATCGTGGACCGGGCCGTGTACAGGTTCTGGAGCGGCGACTTGTCCTTGTTGGCGTTGGAGCTCTGGCTGGCCGAGCCGGGGTCGTTGCCGAACCAGTAGTCGGCGTTCGGGTTCGGCACCTGGTAGATGCCGGTGACGGTCAGCGGCATCTCGCCGGGGAAGTGCAGCTGCTGGCCGACGTGCCAGCCGGTCAGCTTGGCCGTCGACTGGCTGACCACGACCTGGCCGGACGCGGTCGGGCACCGGCCGTTGATCCGCAGGTGCGGGCACACCGCCGACCGGTAGACCAGCGGGATGGTCGACTCGTACAGCGGCAGCGGCAGGCTGCCTTCCAGCGAGTACACCGGCGGCCCGAACAGCTTGTCCCGGGCCAGCCCGCCGAGCGCGGTGTTCAGCCGCTGCTGCTGGGTCGGGGGCAGCTGGCCGAGCAGGGTCGCCAGTGAGCCGGTCTCGTTGACCTCGTAGCCCCGGCCGCTGACCGGCTGGGTGGCGATGGTGTCGCGCAGGATGGAGGTCCGCGCGGCCGAGTAGTAGATCGGGCCGGCCGCCGCCGCGGCCACCGCCACCAGAGCCACGATGAAAATGATCGTGGTCGTGCCCGCGCGCTGCGCGAGCCCGCGCAGCCAGGAGGTTCCGGTCATGCCACGAGGGTCTTGACCGCGGCGGTGAGATCGCCGAGCGCGGTCTTGGCGTCAGCGAAGTACATGCTGGTCTTGGGGTCGGCGTACAGCTCGTTGTCGATACCGGCGTAGCCGGTGCCCATCGAGCGCTTGATCACGATGATGCTCTTGGACTGGTCGACGTCGAGGATGGGCATGCCGGAGATGGCGGTACCGGCCCGGCGCGCGGCCGGGTTGGTGACGTCGTTGGCCCCGATGACCAGCGACACGTCGGCCCGGCTGAACTCGGGGTTGATCTCTTCCATCTCCTTGAGCTGCGGATAGGGCACGTTGGCCTCGGCCAGCAGCACGTTCATGTGACCGGGCATCCGGCCCGCCACGGGGTGAATGGCGTAGCTGACCTCGATGCCGCGATCCTCCAGCAGGCTGGCCAGCTCGGCCACGGCGTGCTGGGCCTGCGCCGCGGCCAGGCCGTAGCCCGGGACGATGATGACCTTACTGGCGTAGGCCAGCTGAATCGCGGCGTCATCGGCCTGAATCGACTTCACCTGGGCGTCTCCGCCCGGTCCGGCCACGGCCACCGCACTGTCCCCGGTGCCGAAGCCGCCGACGATGATGTTGGCCAGCGACCGGTTCATGGCGTCGGCCATCAGCTTGGTCAAGATGCCGCCGGACGCGCCGACCAGCGCCCCGGCCACGATCAGGGCCCAGTTGTCGATGACGATGCCGGCCATGGCCACGGCGGTGCCGGTGAAGGCGTTGAGCAGCGAGATGACCACCGGCATGTCCGCCCCGCCGATCGGCAGGACCATCATCACCCCGAACGCCAGCGACGCCAGCACCACGACCAGCAGGGCGGGCAGGCTGGCTGTGCCCAGCATGAACGCGGCCGTGCCCACGATGACCACGCCGAGCGCGATGTTGATCAGGCGGCTGCCGCGGAACACCACCGGCTGGCCGGTGATCACCCCCTGCAGCTTGCCCGCGGCCACGATCGACCCGGACAGGGTCACCCCGCCGATGATCGCGTCCAGCAGCGTGGCCACCGTGGTCGTGCCGAGCACCCCACCGGGCAGGCCTTCGGTATGGATGTAGTCGTAGATGCCGACCAGGGCCGCCGCGCCGCCGCCGACCGCGTTGAACATCGACACCAGCTGAGGCATGGCCGTCATCTGCACGGTCCGGGCCGAGTACAGGCCGAAGGCCGAGCCGGCCAGCGCCCCGCAGATCAGCACGATCCAGCCGGCCGTGGTCACGGTGCCGTCGTGGATCAGCAGCACCAGCGTGGCCACCACCGCGACGACCATGCCCGCGGTGGAGACCTGGTTGCCGCGCCGGGCGGTGGCGGGCGAGTTCATCAGGTGCAGCCCGATCACGAAGCAGGCCGCGGCCAGCACATAGACCAGCTGGATGACCGCGGCGAAGCTGGTCACGCGGCCCTGCCGTTGGACGCGGGCCGGTCGCCGTCGGCCGCCGCCGGGGCCGCGCTGACCGTGCCGCTCGCGGGAGCGGGTGGGGCCGGTGTCTTGCGCCGGAACATCTTCAGCATCCGGCCGGTCACAACGTACCCGCCGACCACGTTGGCGGCGGCGAAGAACGCGGCCACGAAGGCCAGGATGTAGCCGACCGCGTTGTCGGCGGTGACCCCGATGAGCAGCGCGCCGGCCAGCACGATGCCGTGGATCGAGTTGGCCGCCGACATCAGCGGGGTGTGCAAGGTCGCCGGGACCTTGCCGATGACCTCGACGCCGACCAGCAGGGCCAGCACAAAGATGGTGAGGTCAGTTACCAGTGCCGTCGACATCGGCCTCTCCGTTATTCGTAGTGGCGCTCGCGGGCCGCAGCAGGGCCGCGGTGGCCTGCTGGACGACCTTGCCGTCGTGGGTGATGACCACGCCCGCCTGGATCTCGTCGCCGAGATCGACCGCCAGCGCGCCGTCGCTGATCATGTGCAGCAGCAACGCCGACACGTTGCGCGAGTAGGCGTTGGAGGCGGCGGTGGGCACGCTGGCGGGCAGGTTGTCGGCGCCGATGATCGTGACCCCCTCATCGGTCACGATGGTCCGGCCCGGCTCCGACCCGGCCACGTTGCCGCCCAGCGCGCTGGCGCCCATGTCGATCAGGACCGACCCGGGCCCCATGGCCTTGAGCGCGTCCTCGGTGACCAGCAGCGGCGGCCGCCGCCCCGGGACCTGGGCGGTGGTGATGACGATGTCGTGCTTGGCGATGTGGCCGCTCAGCTCGTCCTGCTGGGCCCGCCGTTCCTCGTCGGTCAGCTGGCGAGCGTAGCCGCCTTCGCCCGCCGCCGACACCGCCGTGGTCAGCTCGATGAAGGTGGCCCCGACCGACTCCACCTCGGTCCTGGTCGTGGGCCGGACGTCGTACCCGCTGACCACCGCGCCCAGCCGCCGGGCGGTGCCGATGGCCTGCAGCCCGGCCACCCCGGCCCCCAGCACCAGCAGCCGGGCCGGGCGGGCGGTGCCGGCCGCGGTGATCAGCAGCGGGAAGAACCGCCCGTAGGTCTCGGCCGCGACCAGCACCGCCTTGTAGCCGGCCACGTTGGCCTGAGAGCTGAGCGCGTCCATGGGCTGGGTCCGGGACAGCGTGCGCGGTATCCCGTCCAGGCTGACCGCGGTCACACCCTGGTCGGCCAGGGCCTGGGCCAGCTCCGGGTGGTTCAGCGGGGTCAGCAGGCCGAACAGGGCCTGGTCGGCGTGCAGCCGGGGCACCGTGCCGGCGCTGGGTCTGGTGACGGTCAGGATCACGTCGGCCTGGTCATAGAGCTCAGGCCCGCTCACGATGGTCGCGCCCGCCGCCGCGTAGGCGCTGTCCGGGAACCACGCCGACTCGCCCGCGCCCGTCTCGACCAGTACTTCGGCCCCGGCGCTCTGGAGCTTGGGAACGGTCTCCGGCACCAGGGCCACCCGTCGTTCCCCGGGCGCATCCTCCTTGATGACACCAACCTTCATGCGGCCTAACTTAAGCCCGCAAAGTAACAGTTCGGCAGACCGGGGTAACCGTAAGCCGCCCTAACCAGTGGCCAGTTCGCTGATCTTGTCCCCGGCTCCCACCACGGCCGCGGCGTGAAGACGCCCGGGGGAGCGGGTGAGGCGCTCGATCGGGCCCGAGACCGAGATGGCGGCGACGACCCGGCCACCGGCGCCGCGGACCGGGGCCGACACCGAGGCCACGCCGGCTTCGCGTTCGGCCACGCTGGCCGCCCAGCCGCGGCGGCGGACCTGGGCCAGCATCGGGGCGCTGAACTTGGCCCCGCGCAGGCCACGGTGCATCCGCTCGGCGTCTTCCCAGGCCAGCAGGATCTGGGCCGCCGACCCGGCGGTCATCGGCAGGGCCGTGCCCACCGGCACGGTGTCCCGCAGGCCGCTGGCCCGCTCAGCCGCGGCCACGCAGATACGCAGGTCAGCCTGGCGCCGGTACAGCTGGGCGCTCTCGCCGGTGACGTCGCGCAGGTAGCCGAGCACGGGCTGGGCCACCGACAGCAGCCGGTCCTCGCCCGCGGCCGCGGCCAGTTCGCTGATCCGCGGCCCGAGCACGAACCGCCCCTGGGCGTCCCGGGACACCAGCCGGTGGTGCTCCAGCGCGACGGCGATCCGGTGCGCCGTGGGCCGGGCCAGCCCGGTCGCGCTCACCAACTGGGCCAGCGACGCGGGGCCGGTCTCCATGGCGTTGAGCACGGAAACGGCCTTGTCCAGAACGCCGACTCCGCTAGAGTTGTTCATGTCTTGATACTGCCGTCTCGTTATTCGAGACGCAACCGGAACCGGGGAGCTCGGGAACGGGCCGAAAGGGAGATGAGCGCGATGGGCCGCACGCTGGCCGAGAAAATATGGGACGCCCACCTGGTGCGCAGCGCCGAGGGGGAGCCCGATCTGCTCTACATCGACCTGCACCTGGTGCACGAGGTCACCAGCCCGCAGGCCTTCGACGGCCTCCGGCTGGCCAACCGCACGGTCCGCCATCCCGAGCTGACCATCGCCACCGAGGACCACAACGTGCCCACCACGGGCATCACCGGCCCGGGCGTGCCGCTGGAGGGGCCGTCCAGCCCGGTCACCGACCCGGTGTCCCGGACCCAGGTCGAGACCCTGCGCAAGAACTGCGCCGAGTTCGGCATCCGGCTGCACCCGATGGGGGACGCGGGCCAGGGCATCGTGCACGTCATCGGCCCCCAGCTGGGGCTGACCCAGCCGGGCCTGACCATCGTCTGCGGTGACTCGCACACCAGCACCCACGGGGCCATGGGCGCGCTGGCCTTCGGCATCGGCACCAGCGAGGTCGAGCACGTGCTGGCCACCCAGACGCTGCCGCAGATCCGCCCCAAGACCATGGCGGTGACCGTGAACGGCCAGCTGCCGCCCGGGGTCACGGCCAAGGACCTGATCCTGGCCATCATCGCCAAGATCGGCACCGGCGGCGGCCAGGGTTACATCATCGAGTACCGCGGCGAGGCCATCCGCAGCCTGTCCATGGAGGGCCGCCTCACCGTCTGCAACATGTCGATCGAGGCCGGGGCCCGGGCCGGGCTGGTGGCCCCGGACGAGACCACCTTCGCCTACCTCAAGGGCAAGCCGCACGCGCCCCAGGGCCAGGACTGGGAGACGGCCCTGGAGTACTGGCGGTCGCTGCCCACCGACCCCGACGCGACCTTCGACCATGAGGTCACGCTGGACGCGTCCACGCTCACCCCCTACGTGACCTGGGGGACCAACCCCGGCCAGGCCCTGCCGCTGGCGTCCTCGGTGCCCGACCCGGCCGACCTGGCCAACCCGGACGACCGGGCCGCCGCCGAGCGGGCCCTGCGCTATATGGACCTGACCCCGGGCACCCCCCTCACCGACATCACCGTGGACACGGTGTTCGTGGGCTCCTGCACCAACGGGCGGATCGAGGACCTGCGGGCCGCCGCCGGGATCATCGAGGGCCGGAAGGTCCACGACAACCTGCGCATGCTGGTCGTGCCCGGCTCGATGGCCGTGCGGGCCCAGGCCGAGCAGGAAGGCCTGGACGAGGTGTTCAAGGCGGCCGGAGCCGAGTGGCGGGCCGCGGGCTGCTCGATGTGCCTGGGCATGAACCCGGACACCCTGTCGCCGGGGGAGCGGAGCGCCTCCACCTCGAACCGCAACTTCGAGGGGCGCCAGGGCAAGGGCGGCCGGACCCATCTGGTCTCACCCGAGGTCGCCGCGGCCACCGCCGTCACCGGCCACCTGTCCACCCCCGCCCAGCTCTGACCGCCGCGCCCCGTTCAAGCCAGCACAGTCCAGGAGAGAAGACCATGGAGCCATTCATCGCGCACACCGGCCGCGTGCTGCCGCTGCGGCGGAGCAACGTGGACACCGACCAGATCATCCCGGCCGAGTACCTCAAGCGGGTCAGCCGGGCCGGGTTCGGCGACGGCCTGTTCGCCGCCTGGCGTGAGGACTCGTCGTTCGTGCTCAACCAGCCTGCCTACGACGGCGCCACCGTGCTGGTGGCCGGGACCGACTTCGGCATCGGCTCGTCCCGCGAGCACGCGGTGTGGGCGCTGGTCGACTACGGGTTCCGGGTCGTGATCGCGCCCCGGTTCGGCGACATCTTCCGCAACAACGCCACCAAGGCCGGGTTGCTGCCGGTCCGGCTGCCCGAGGACGTCGTGACCGCTCTGCAGGACGCGGCCGAGGCTGACCCGGGCGCCGAGATCACCGTGGATCTCGAAGCTCGTGAGGTGCGTCACGCTGGCGCCGGGATCAAAGCCCCGTTCGAGATCGACGACTACACCCGCTGGCGGCTGATGGAGGGCCTGGACGACATTGGGCTCACCCTCCGCCATGCGGACGACATCGCGACCTTCGAAGCCAGCCGGCCGGGCTGGCTGCCGGTGACCGCCTGAGGCTTCTGCCAGCAAAGACCCAAAAGCCAGTTACCTACAGCTACGACCTATTACGCGTCGATACGTGTAGATCTGGTCATTTTCTGGGGTTTAAATAACTGTCCGAAATTGTGGTCAGTTTTGGCCCCGTTACCAACGGTTACATAAGATATATAACTATCTCAGCGCGCTGACAGCGTAGTTCTGGTCTGCTACCTGGCCGACACGCCCGGGAATGTTGGCCATGGTTATTGTGTAACGGCGCTGGATCGCCTACTTTCGGGCAGGTCAGAGGTCGCGCGTCTCGGGTGCTTTGTGCGCGCGGCCTCCCGTGGGGGAACCGCAGGAGTGGAATATGAACAAGCGTGATCTGATTGACGCGATCTCCGGTCGGCTGGGCGACAAGAAGTCCGCGACCGAGGCCGTGAATGCCGTCCTCGACACGATCCAGGACGCCGTGGCCAAGGGTGACAAGGTCGCGATCACCGGTTTCGGTGTTTTCGAGAAGAGCGAGCGTCCGGCTCGGACCGCTCGTAACCCTGCCACCGGGGCCACCATCCAGGTGCCGAAGTCGTCGGTGCCGAAGTTCCGCCCCGGTGCGGACTTCAAGGCCCTGGTCAACGGCGACACCAAGTAAGTAAGTAACAACCTTTCGAGAAGACGACGGCTCCCCGGATGGCGCTGGCGGCATCAGCCGCCAGCGCCATCTGCGTCAGGGGGTGTTCCGTCCGGGGGACGACCCCCTGGACCCGCCGGAACCCGCATTACGGTGGCCACCGAATTACCGCCCACGCACCGAGCCTCCGGCCCGGATCGCTGGGCCGGTCAGATCGCCTCGCCGCAGCCCGGGGCGGGTCGGGTGGCCCAAGCCTGCTCGCCCCACCCGCCACTCCAGCCACGTCAGACTCGGGTCTTGGTGGGTACTCCCGGTTCAGGAACGCTTTTGTGCAGCATCTGCA
>DASXJM010000777.1:0-12603 GCA_036497405.1 Streptosporangiaceae bacterium
CGGATCGCCGAGCCAACTCCACCTGACGATGGCCATCGTCACCAGCCTTCGTTATTAACGGTTTTAATGTCGTAAACCGTGAGTATACTCTTATCGTGAAAGTACCTGGCGTGCGGCACGAGGGCGCTGGGCCGAGCGGCCGGATCGTGGAGGGACGAGGCCATGGAAACGGGGTTCCCGCAGGCAGACGCCCGGGATGACTTTGATCGCGCTCGCCGGAAAGCGAACTGGGCCCGGCTGGGCAGCTGGCTGCGGGGGCGGCCGGTCACCCGCCTGGAGGTACTGGGTGAGGTGGCCGTGGGCCGCCCCCGCGACGCGCTGGTGCCGATCGGGTGCATCGTCGGCTCGGTCGAGCCGACCCTGCAGTTCGACGCCCAGTTCAGGCCCACGTCCCAGTTGCCGCGATTCCGGTTCGAGCGGATCGCGGCCCAGGTCCGCCGCGGGGACGGCGCCGACGCAGTCGAGCTCTTCCGCTGCGGGGACCAGTACTACGTCAGCGACGGGCACCACCGGATCGCGGTCGCCCGAGCACTCGGCCAGCGCGAGGTGTGGGCGGCGGTCACCCCGGTCCGCGGGGGCTGCGCCTGTTAGCGTGCCGGGGTGGACAGCCGCCCGCTCGGTCGCACCGGGATAGCCGTCAGCGAGTTCATCTTCGGCGCCGGGGCCATCGGCGGGATCGGGTCGTCCCCGGCCACCCGGGCTCACGGCCTCAGCCCCGAGGAGGGCCTGGCCCGGCTGGACGAGGCCCGCGACCTCGGCATCACCGTCGTGGACACCGCCGACGCCTACGGGGGCGGGGCGAGCGAACGAGCCGTGGGCCGCTGGCTGGCCGAACGGCACGCGACCGGCACCCTGGTCGCCACCAAGGCCGGCAACGCCGTCCGCCCCGACGGCACCGTGAGCGTGGACCTCTCCCCCGCCCACCTCGCGCGCCAGCTGGCCCAGAGCATCGACCGGCTCGGCCGGGTCGACCTGTACCTGTCCCACGCTCCGGACTCCGGCACCCCGGTGGCCCACACGATTGAGGCGTTCACCCAGGCCCGAGCCGACGGAAAGATCCGCGCCTACGGGGTGTGCAACGTCAGCGCGGCCCAGCTGGAAGAGGTTCTGGCCGCCGCCGACCGGGCCGGGCTGGACCGGCCGGGCTGGGTCCAGAACGGGCTGAGCCTGCTGGCCCGGGACGACGAGCGGGACGTGCTCCCGCTGGCGGCCGCGGAAGGCCTGGGCTACACCCCGTTCTCGCCGCTGGCGGGCGGGGTGCTGTCCGACCGGTACCTGGACGGGCGGGCTCCCGCACCGGGCAGCCGGATCGCGGTGGCGGGCGACCGCTACTACCCGGGCATGCACACCGAGGCCAACCTGGCCCGGGTGGCCCGCCTGCGCGAGGTGGCCCGCCGCCACCAGGTGAGCGTGTCCGGGGTGGCGCTGGCCTGGCTGCGGGCCCATCCGCTGGTGACCGCGCCGATCGTCTCCCCCAGCCGCCGGGCCCAGTGGCAGGCCGTGCGCGAGGCAGTGGCCCTGGACCTGACCGCCGAGGGGTGGGCCGAGATCTCAGCGATCTTCCCGATATGACAGTCTTGGTGCTGTGACCTGGGCGGGAGCACGCACCGATGATTTCGGCGGCGTTTCCCGGTCCTACCTGACAGAGATTCGAATCCCTGTTCCAGGAGGTCAATCGTGAGTCTTCCCCAAGTCGTGTCCCGGACCGAGTGGGTCGAAGCCCGGCGCCAGTTGCTGGCCGAGGAGAAGAAGCTGACCCGGCAGCGCGACGCGCTCAACGCGGACCGGCGGCGGCTGCCCATGGTCCTGATCGACAAGGACTACGTGTTCGAGGGGCCGGACGGGCCCGCCAGCCTGGCCGATCTGTTCGGCGCCCACGGGCAGCTGATCGTCCAGCACGTCATGTTCGGCCCGGACTGGGACGCGGCCTGCCCCGGCTGCACGGCCGGCGTGGACGAGGTGGCCGAGGGCCTGCTGACCCACCTGCACGCGCGTGACACCGAGTTCGTGCTGGTGTCCCGGGCCCCGTTGGCCAAGCTGCAGGCCTATGCGGACAGCCGCGGCTGGACCGTGCCCTGGTACTCCTCGCTGGGCAGCGACTTCAACTACGACTTCCAGGTCACCCTGGACAAAAGCCGGCCCCAGCTGGACTACAACTACCGTTCGGTACCCGAGGCGCTCGGCGACGACGACAGCACCGAACTGCCCGGCGTGAGCTGCTTCCTGCGCGACGGCGAGCAGATCTACCACACCTACTCCACCTTCGCCCGCGGCACCGACACCCTGGGCAGCTCGTACTCCCTGCTCGACCTGACCGCCCTGGGGCGCCAGGAGGATTGGGAAGAACCCAAAGGCCGCGCCCGCGCCGTGCACGACAGCACACCGTTCTTCGAGGACTGAATTCACCGACGGGGGAACCCTTTTGCTCCCACTGCAGTCACTGCTCCAGCGCCAGCAGCAGGTCGGCGACCTGCCGTCCCCGGCTGCCGAGCCGACCGGCCCCCCGGCCGCTCTGACCTCGGCCCGGGTGGCCGCGGCCGGGGCCGGGCAGGCCACCTTCACCGGCCCGGCCAGTGACGGTGAGCCGCTGACCGTCCAGGTGGCGGCGGTGGCCGCGGGGGTGATCCGGGTCAGCCTGAGCCGGGACGGGACCCAGCGGCCGCGCTCGGAGACGGTGCTGCCGCTGGTCCGGGACCCGTCCCGGACCAGCGACCCGGTGGGCGCGGGTGAACAGCCCGCGGGCGAGGTGCAGGTGGCCGCGGGCGACCTGGTCGCGGTGATCTCCCCGGACCCGTGGTCGCTGCGGTTCACCGACGCCGGTGGCCGGGTCCTGCTGGCCCAGCAGCACGACGACGTGGCGGTGAGCGGCGCGCCGTGGTCGCTCCCGTTCGGGGGCGCCGCGCTGGCCGACGGTGAGCTGGCCTACCACGTCAGCTTCGAGGCTCGCCCCGACGAGCAGTTCTACGGGCTGGGCGAACGGTTCGGGACGTTCGGCAAGCGGGGCACCCGGACCGTGGCCTGGAACGAGGACGCGCTCGGGGTCAGCGGGCCCAGCGTCTACAAGGCGGTGCCGTACTACTGGTCCACCCGCGGGTACGGGCTGCTGGTCAACAGCGGGGCCGCGGCCGAGATCGACCTGGCCCACACCTCGCACTCGACCGTGTCGCTGGTGGTCCCCGACGACATGCTGGAGTTCTACGTGATCCGGGCCCCCGGCCCGGAGGACGCGCTGGCCCCGCTGCGGACGCTGACCGGGGAGGTCCCGCTGCCGCCGCGGTGGGCGTTCGGCACCTGGATCTCGGGCAGCTTCCAGCCCGACAACCAGGAGTCGCTGCTGGCCCGGGCCCGGCAGATGCGGCGGGACGGCTTCCCCGCCGACGTGCTGCACGTGGATCCGTTCTGGCAACGGCCCGGCTGCTGGTCCGACCTGGCCTGGGACCGGGACACCTTTCCTGACCCGCGGGCGATGACCGCCGAGCTGCGCGAGCTCGGGTTCCGGCTGTGCCTGTGGATCAACCCGTACATCAGCGTGCAGAGCCCACGGTTCGCCGAGGCCAGCCAGGCCGGGTACTTCCTGCGCGGGCCGGACGGGGCCACCTGGACCGGCCTGGTCTGGGGCCAGGACCGGGACGTGCCCGCCATGGCCATCGTCGACTTCACCAACCCGGCCGCCGTGCGCTGGTGGCAGGGTCTGCTGACCGGGCTGCTGGAGGACGGGGCGGCGGTGTTCAAGACCGACTTCGCCGAGGCCGTCCCGCCGGGCACGGTGGCCTGGAACGGCTTGTCCGGCCGCGACCTGCACAACGTCTACACGCTGCTGTACAACGACGCGGCCGCCGCGGTGACCGAGCAGGTGCACGGGTACCGGCTGGTCTGGGGCCGCTCGTCGTTCGTGGGCGGGCAGCGGCACTCCGCCCAGTGGGGCGGCGACCCGGCCTCGACCTACGGCGGCATGGGCAGCACGCTGCGCGGTGGCCTGTCCTACGCGATCGGCGGCGGCACGTTCTGGAGCCACGACGTGGGCGGCTTCTACGGATCGCCGCCGTCCGACCTGTACCTGCGGTGGGCCTGGTTCGGCGCCCTGTCGCCACTGAACCGGTACCACGGCGACACCAGCCGGCTGCCCTGGGACCAGGCGCCCGGGGTGTACCAGGTCACCCAGCAGATCGTGGCCACCCGCTACCGGCTGCTCCCCTACCTGTACTCGGCGGCGGCCGAAGCGGTCCGCCAGCACCGCACCTGGCTGCGGCCGGTGGTCGCGGCGGCCCCGGAGGACCGGGCCACCCGGGACGCCGACGGCCAGTACCTGATCGGCACCGACCTGCTGGCCGCGCCGGTCACCGCGGCCGACGGCGAGCACGACGTCTACCTGCCCGCGGGCGCCTGGATCGACTACAGCACCCGGACCCGCTACGACGGTGGCCGCTGGCACCGGCTGACCCGGCCGCCCGAGCAGGCCCCGCTGTTCGTCCGGCACGGCACGCTGCTGCCGGTGGACGGGAGCGGCGCGGTCTCGGCCGCCGCCGACCCGGCCGCGCTGACCCTGGAGGTGTGGGGCGGCCCAGGCGGCACCACCACCGTGCACGAGGACCGGGGCGAGACCCGGATCGCGCTGACCGTCTCCGGCGGCGCGGCCGAGCTCACGGTCAGCGGCCCGGCCCCGCTGACCCGGGCCGAGTGGCCCCGGCTGCCCGGTGAGGACCCGCCCACCCAGGTCGCCGTCAACGGAGCGGCCTGGAGGGTGGACCGCGGCGAACCGGACCGGGTCGTCGCCCGCCCGGAAGGCTGACCGGGCCAACTGACCTGGACCGCCCTACAATCCAGGCATGAAGCGGGGCATCGTGGAGCGCGATGCGGAGTTCTCGGCACTGGCCGGGGTGGTGAGCGCGGCCGCCCGGGGCCAGGGGTCGGTGGTGCTGATCTCCGGTGAGGCCGGGATCGGCAAGTCCAGCCTGGTCGAAGCGGTCCGGGCCCGGCTCCCGGCCGAGGGGCGGATGCTGGTCGGCTACTGCGATGACCTGGCCACGCCGCGGACCCTGGGCCCGTTCCGGGACCTGGTCGGCAGCGTGGGCAGCGAGCTCAGCCAGGCCGTGAGTGACGGCAGTGACCGGGACCGGCTGCTGGCCGCGCTGCGGGCCGAGCTGGACTGGGCCGGTCATCCCACGGTGCTGGTCATCGAGGACGTGCACTGGGCCGACGACGCCACCCTGGACGCGCTGCGCTACCTGGCCCGGCGGATGGCCGCGCTACCCGCGGTGCTCATCTTGACCTACCGCGACGACGAACTGGACCGCGACCATCCGCTGCACGGACTGCTCGGCGTGGTGTCCCGCCTGGATCAGGTGCAGCGGTTGCCGCTGGCCCGGCTGTCTCCCGGCGCGGTCCAGCAGCTCAGCGCGGGCAGCGCCGTGGACGCGACCGGGCTGTACGCGCTGACCTCGGGCAATCCGTTCTTCGTGCACGAGCTGCTGGTGTCGGCCGACGGCGACCACGTGCCGCCGTCGATCGCGGCCGCGGTGCTGGCCCGGGTCCGGCCGCTGGACCCCGGCACCCAGGACGTGCTCGAGCAGCTGGCGGTGGTGCCGGCCGCGCTGGACCGCCGGCTGGCTGAGGCGCTGCTCGGCCCGGGGACCACCTCGGCGCTGGCCGTGGCCGAGCAGCGCGGCCTGCTGACGGTGTCGGCGCGGCGGATCTCGTTCCACCACGAGCTGACCCGGCGGGCCATCCAGAGCGCGATCCCGGCGGCGCGCCGGATAACGCTCAACCAGCGCATGCTGGACGCGCTGAGGCAGCTGCCGGACGCGGACGTGTCCCAGCTCGTCCACTACGCGGCCCAGGCCGGCGACGAGGACGCCATCGTGACCTACGGCCCGGCCGCGGCCCGGGACGCCGCCGCCGCGGGCGCGCACCGGGAGGCGGTGGCCCACTTCCGGCTGGTCCTGGAGCACGTGGACCGGATCAGCCGGGACGACCAGGCCCGGCTGCTGGAAGAGTACGGAATTGAGAACTACACACTGGGCGCGACCGCCCCCGCGATCGACGCCCAGCAGCGGGCCGTGGCGCTGAATCGCGCCCATGGGACCGCCGGGCAGCTCGCGGTGAGCCTGCGCTGGCTGTCCCGGATGCACTGGAACGCGGGCGACCGGCCGAACGCCGAGGACACCGCGGCCCAGGCGGTGGCGGCGGCCGAGCGGGCCGGGGAACCAGGCGTACTGGCCTTGGCCCTGAGCAACCAGTCGCAGCTGTTCATGCTGGCCAACCAGAACGCCGAGGCCATCGCGCTCGGTGAGCGGGCCATCGCGCTGGCCCGGGTCGCCGAGGACGACGCGGCGCTCTCGCACGCCCTGACCAACGTGGGCACGGCCTACTGGTTCGACGGCAATCCGGCCGGCCGTCCCATGCTGGACGAGGCCCTCCAGGTCGCCCTGGCCGCCGGGGACACCGAGAACGCCTGCCGGGCCTACGTCAACATCTCCTGGAACCAGCTGGACTGGTTCCGGCTGGACGAGGCCGAACGGTATCTGCGGCCCGGGGTCAAGCTGGCCGAGGAGGAAGAGTTCCTCGGTTTCCTGTCCTACCTACGGACGGAGCAGGCCCGGCTGGCTCTGGCTCGTGGCCAGTGGGACGAAGCGGTCCGGCATGCGGAACAAGCCGTGCAAATGATCATCAACGTGCACCGGCCGACCCAGATGTCGGCGCAGACCGTGCTGGCCCGGGTCGCGGTCCGGCGCGGCCAGCCCGGGGCCGCCGGACTGCTGGATCAGGCCTGGGAGCTGGTCGCCGGCAGCGGTGAGACCCAGCGCACCGGGCCGGTGGCGGCGGCCCGGGCGGAGCACGCCTGGTTCCGTGGCGACGATCAGGCCGTACAGGACCTGGCCGGGCCGGTGTACCAGGACACCGCGCGACGCCGCGATCTGGCCCAGCAGGCTGAGCTCGGGTACTGGCTCACGGTGGCGGGCGAGCCGGAACCGGTGTCCGGCGACCACCCCTACGCGCTGCTGGCGTCCGGCCGATGGCGAGAGGCCGCCGCCGTGTGGGCCACGGCGGGCTGCCCCTACGAGCGCGCCCTGGCGCTGACCCAGAGCCCCGATCAGGAAGACCTGCTGGCCGCGCTGGCCATCCTGGACGATCTGGGCGCCCGGCCGCTGGCCAGCCGGGTCCGGGCCCGGCTGCGGGCCCTGGGCGTGAGCCGGATCCCGCGCGGGCCGGTGGAGGAGACCCGGGCCAGCCCGGCCGGCCTGACCGCCCGGCAGACCGGCGTGCTGCGACTGCTGGTCCAGGGCCACACCAACGCCGAGATCGCCCGTGAGCTGGTGCTGTCGGTGCGCACGGTCGACACCCACGTGGCCGCGGTCCTGGCCAAGCTGGGCGCCCGCGACCGGCGCGAGGCCGCGGCCCGCGCCGCCGAACTGGGCGTGCTCAGCTCCCAGCCTCAGTAACCACCGGGCCGGTATCGGTAGTCGCTGCCGATCCGGGGCCGGGGCCCGCGCCGGTACCTCTTGGGTCAGGACAACTTCCCAGGAGGCAAAGGCAATGGAGATCGACCAGGACAAGCTCATGGAGTTCCTGCACAAGTTCGTCGGGGACCTCGGAGCCGCCATGGCGGCCGGCAACGTGGTCGTGGGCGACCAGCTCGGCCTGTACCGGGCCCTGGCCGGCGGGCCGCTGCGGCCCGCCGAGCTGGCCGAGCGGACCGGCACCGCCGCCCGCTACGTGGACGAGTGGCTGCGCGGCCAGGCGGCCGGCGGCTACGTCGAGTACGACCCCGCCACCGGCCACTACTCACTGACCCCCGAGCAGGCGTTCGCACTGACCGACCCGGACGGCGCCATCTACGCGCCGGGCGCGTTCCAGCTCGCCATCGGCGCGCTCAAAGCCGGGCCGAAGATCACCGAGGCGTTCCGGACCGGGGCCGGCCTGGGCTGGCACGAGCACGACGACGAGGTGTTCGAGGGCTGCGAGCGGTTCTTCCGCCCCGGCTACATCGCCAACCTGACCGAGGCCTGGCTGCCCGCCCTGGACGGCGTGACCGATCGGCTGCGGGCCGGGGCCCGGGTCGCCGACATCGGCAGCGGCCACGGGGCGTCCACCATCTTGATGGCCCAGGCGTTCCCGGAGTCCACCTTCATCGGTTCGGACTACCACGAAGGATCGGTACTGGAGGCGCGCAAGCGGGCCGCCGACGCCGGGCTGGCCGACCGGGTCAGCTTCGACGTGGCCACCGCCCAGACCTTCGGCGGCGGCCCGTACGACCTGGTGACCAGCTTCGACTGCCTGCACGACATGGGCGACCCGGCCGGGGCGGCCCGGCACGTCCGCGAGCAGCTGGCTCCGGGCGGGACCTGGATGGTGGTCGAGCCGCGGGCCGAGGACACCGTGGCCGGCAACCTCAACCCGGTCGGCCGGGTCTACTACTCGTTCTCCACGTTCCTGTGCGTGCCGAACGCGCTGTCCCAGGACGGCGGGTACTCCCTGGGCGCCCAGGCCGGGGAGGCCGCCATCGCCCGGCTGGCCCACGACGCGGGCTTCGGCTCATTCCGGCGGGTGGCCGAGACCCCGTTCAACCTGGTCTACGAGGCCCGGGCCTGATCTGGGTATCGTCACTCCATGCACAAGACTCTGGGCCAGCGGGATCCCGCGGCGGCCTTTCCGCTGGCCCGGACGCGCGACGACGCCGGCGAACGCCGGCAGGCCAACCGGGCCGTGGGGCTCAGCGCCATCGGCCTGGCCGTCACCGGGCTGGCCGAGCTGCTGCTGGCCCTGGTCACCGGTTCGGTGGGGCTGCTGGGCGACGCGATCCACAATCTGTCCGACGTGTCGACCAGCGCGGTGGTGTTCCTCGGGTTCCGGCTGTCGCGGCGGCCGCCCACTGAGAAGTATCCCTACGGGCTCGAACGCGCCGAGGACCTGGCCGGTATCGGCATCGCGATCGTCATCTGGGCCAGCGCGGCCTTCGCGGGTCTGGAGAGCGTCCGCAAGCTGGTCGAGCACGGCCGGACCGCGCACGTGGGGGTGGGCATCGCCGGCGCCGTCCTCGGCATCGTCGGCAACCAGGTGGTGGCCCGCTACAAGCTGCGCATCGGCCAGCGGATCAACTCGGCCACCCTGGTCGCCGACGCCCGGCACTCGTGGCTGGACGCCCTGTCCTCGGCCGGGGCGCTGGCGGGCCTGGTCGCGGTGGCCCTGGGCCAGTCCTGGGGCGACCCGGTGGCCGGGCTGGCGGTGACCGCGTTCATCGGTCACGTCGGCTACGAGGTCACCGGCGACGTGCTGCACCGTCTGGCTGACGGCGTGGATCCCGAGGTCATCAGCCGGGCCGAAGCGATCGCCGGGTCCGTGCCGGGAGTGGTTCACGCGCACGCCCGGGCTCGCTGGACGGGCCGGTCGCTCCGGATTGAAGTCGAAGGCTGGGTGGATGGCGCCCTGACCACGCGGGACGCCGACGACCTCGGCGCCCAGGTCGCCGGGCAGATCTCCCGGCAGCTGCCGGAGGCGGACACCTTCACCTGGATTCCCCGGGCCGCGCCCGTCTGACCGCCCGCCACAGGCTGACCGGGACGGCGACCGCCACCGCGATGGGCAGCAGCCACCAGGCGGCCAGCCCCGCCTGGGCCAGCCCGTAGGTGGCGGCCAGGCCGACGGCCACGACCAGGGCCAGGAGCCAGTCGTCGCCGAACACGAAGTCGTACCAGAACGCGGCGAACGCGCGCACCCGGCCCATCAGGCCGCCAGCCCCGTCGCGTGACGGCGGCGCAGCAACGCGGTCAGGGTCAGCGCCCACAGCGCCACCACCGGGACCAGGACCAGCAGGGCCGCATCCGATCCGGGCCAGTGCGCGCCCGCGCCCTCGGCCCCCCAGAACAGGCCGAAGGCGGTGAGCATGATCCCGACCACGAACTTGAGCGTGTTCTCCGGGACCCGGGCCAGGGGGGCCCGGATCGCCGCCCCGGCCGCGGCGACCAGGAGCACGGCGCAGGCTGCGGCCACGGCGGCCAGCCCGAGCTGGTGCTGGCCCGCGCCGAAGGTCAGCACGATGACCACCACCTCCAGGCCCTCCAGCAGCACGCCCTTGAACGCCAGCGTGAACCCGTATCCGTCCACCTTCAGCCGCCCGGTGGCCGGGCCCGCGGTGCTGGCCTCGGCCGGGGTCCTGGTGCTGGCTTCGGCCAGCTGGCGGCGGTAGATCGCGTCCTCGTCGTGCAAGGCCTTGAACCCGCTGGCCCGCAGGATCGCCTTGCGCAGCCACTGCAGGCCGAAGACCAGCAGCAGGCCGCCGACGACGATCCGCAGGACGTCGAACGGCAGAGCCGAGACCGCGGGGCCGAGGATGGCGACGACGATCGCCAGGACGAGGGCCGCCGCGCCGGCGCCGATCAGTGTCGAGCGCCAGCCGCGTGTCACGCCGACGGCGAGCACGATCGTCAGGGCCTCGACCATCTCGACGCCGCTGGCCAGGAAGGCCGAGAGGAACAAGAACGTGTCGCGGGTCATGATCTCGAGGCTGCCGGCAGACGACCGCGACGCAATACGCCTCGCAGCGCCCTGCGAGCGCGCGCGCTTATGGCGAGGCGGCCGCGACGGCCATACCGCCGGCCTATCGCCATGACGCGCGACAGGTCTTCGACGGCTTCACCGGTCCCACGAGGCTCGGCCACAAGCTCGGGTGCAGTCGCCGCCCGGGCTTGTCCATTTCCGTTCCCGCCGCTTCGCGGCACGACAACAGGAGGCCTGACCCATGGACACCATGGACAGCATCAACATCGACGACGTGCGCGCGGTCCTCGCGAACGATCCGCGCCTGCCCGCCGCCGAGGAGATCGCCGTCGACTCGTTCGGGGACAGCGTCACCCTGCGCGGCACCGTCGGCAGCTTCGCCCAGCAGCGGGCCGCGGTCGCCGACGCGCGCCTCGTCATGGGCGTGGCGGATGTCGTCGACGAGCTGAACGTCCGGCTGCTCGACGACGACCGCCGCGAGGACGCCGAGATCCGCGGCGCCGCGCTGCAGCGTCTGATCTGGGACTCCCTCATCCCCGGGGACGACCTCGACGTCAAGGTCGGCGACGGCTGGCTCACCCTCAAGGGCGAGGTCGAGTTCCAGTTCCAGAGCGACCTCGCGTTCGACGACGTCGCCGGCCTCTACGGGGTCATCGGCGTCACGAACGAGATCAAGGTCGTCGAGATCGCCTGAGCGTGACGCGGGTGTGGGCCGGGCGGCCCACACCCGCCTCGTTCCATGAGCCCGCTCTCAGCCCAGCGTCGCGGCGCGCCGACCGGGGCCGGCGGCGCGCACGCATGCGCCATCTGCCGTCGTCCCGTCCTCGAGAACGACCCGACCATCAACGCCGACGGCGTGTTCGTCCATCTTCCGTGCGCCGCGTACCGGCGCCGCGTCAACGCGCGCTCGCTGCGACCGGCTCCGGCTCAGGCTCCGACAGGCCAAGCGTCCGGGTGATCCCGCGGCGCCAGTCCGCGACGCCGAGCGCGCGCTCGTCGCTGCCCATCCGGGGCTGCCAGCGGCGCGTGACCGTGTACTTCTCGCGGAGCTCATCCAGGCCCGTCCAGAACCCGGTCGCCAGGCCCGCCGCATACGCGGCGCCGACCGCCGTGATCTCGGCGATGGACGGAGCGGCGACGGGCGCCCCGAGAAGGTCCGCCTGGAACTGCATCAGCAGGTCGTTCTTCGTCATGCCGCCGTCGACGCGCAGCTCGCCCGCCTTCTCCAGTCCGGTGTCGGCGAGCATCGCCTGGACGAGGTCGTAGGTCTGGTACGCCGTGGCCTCGAGCGCCGCTCGCGCGATGTGCCCCTTGGTGGCGAAGCGCGTGAGCCCGACGATGACGCCGCGCGCGTCGGTCCGCCAGTACGGCGCGAACAGCCCCGAGAACGCGGGGACCAACACGACGCCGCCGGCGTCCGGCACGGACCGCGCGAGCTGCTCGATCTCGGACGCGTCGTCGATCAGGCGGAGGTTGTCGCGGAGCCACTGGACGAGGGCCCCGGCCATCGCGACCGAGCCCTCGAGCGCGTAGACCGCCTTCGCGGCGCCGAGCTTCCACGCCACGGTCGTGATCAGCCCGTGCTCGGACACCACCGGCTCGGTTCCCAGCGTGGACAGCAGGAAGGCGCCGGTGCCGTACGTGTTCTTGATGTCGCCGTGGTCGAAGCACGTGTGTCCGAAGAGCGAGGCGGACTGGTCGCCGAGGATCCCCGCGACCGGCACTCGGGACAGGTCGCCGACCGCCGTGCCGTAGACCTCGATCGACGAGCGGATCTCGGGAAGCGCGGCGCGCGGGATCTCCATGACGTCGAGCAGGTCGTCGTCCCAGTCGAGCGTGCGGAGATCCATCAGCAGCGTCCGGGCCGCGTTGCTCGGGTCCGTCGCATGGACGCCGCCCGCAGGGCCGCCCGTCAGGTTCCACAGCAGCCAGGCGTCGGGCGTCCCGAACAGCAGGTCACCGCGCTCCGCCGCCGCGCGCCGCGCGGGGTCCTCGTCGAGCAGCCATCGCAGCTTGAGCGCGGACGAGTACGTCGAGATCGGCAGTCCGGTGGTGCCCCGGAAGCGGTCGATGCCGCCGTCGGCGGCAAGCGCGTCGGCGGCGGCGGCG